>JAJYGR010000213.1 GCA_021790655.1 Acidobacteriota bacterium
GTTCCCGGTGAGCGCTATCGGCACGCTGGTTGGACTGGGCGGCATGGCAGGCTCTGTCGGCGGAGTGTTACTGGCAAGCGCAGCCGGTCTAACGCTGCAATGGACAGGCAGCTATGCGCCATTGTTTGCATTTTCCAGCTTGGCCTACCTGATCGCGTTCGGATTGTTATTACTGCTGGCTCCCGGCCTGAAGCGAGTGAACATAACAACGGAGTAGCCGGTAACATCGATAAGGAAGATCTAAAGATGAAGGAGAAACAGGGAATGAGTGAAAGCGAACAACTTAAGGTTCGGCCACGGGAAGAGTGCCGGTGGGACCAGATCAGCCTGGGAGAAGTGATGTTGCGGCTCGATCCCGGCGAGGAACGCATCGCGACGGCCCGCAACTTTCGCGCGTGGGAGGGTGGCGGCGAATACAACGTCGCGCGCGGACTGCGGCGCTGCTTCAACCTGCGAACGGCTGTCGTCACCGCGCTGGCTGACAATCCCATAGGCCGACTGATTGAAGACCTGATGTTGCAGGGTGGCGTCGATCTTTCGCACCTGCGCTGGGTCGCGTACGACGGCGTGGGCCGCACCGTGCGCAATGGCTTGAACTTTACCGAGCGCGGCTTCGGCGCGCGCGCGGCTCTCGGTTGCTCCGACCGCGGACACACGGCAATTTCGCAGCTAAAGCCCGGCATGATCGACTGGGAAGAAATCTTCGGACGCGAAGGCGCGCGATGGTTCCATACCGGTGGCATCTTCTGCGCGCTCTCGGAGACCGCTCCGCTGGTCGCGCGCGAAGCCATGGAGGCCGCGCATCGGCACGGAACCATCATTTCCTACGACCTGAATTATCGCGACTCGCTTTGGAAATCCATCGGCGGCAAAAAGCGCGCCTGCCAAGTGAACCGCGAACTTGCCGGCATGGTCGATGTGATGCTTGGCAATGAAGAAGATTTTTCCGCCGCGCTGGGATTTGAAATCGAAGGCGTCGATGACAACCTCGCCGAGCTGGATACAGCGCAGTTCCGCAACATGATTCAACATGCAGTCGCCGAGTATCCCAACTTCCGCGTCGTAGGGACCACGCTGCGGCACGCCAGGACCGCGACCCGCAACGACTGGGGCGCCATCTGTTACTACGACGGAGAATTCTACGAAGCGCGGCCCATGCCCGACCTGGAAATCTTTGACCGCGTCGGCGGCGGCGACTCTTTTGCGTCCGGCCTGATCTACGGTCTGTTGAGCGACAAAAGCCCGCAATGGGCAGTGGATTGCGGCTGCGCCCATGGCGCGTTGGCGATGACGACACCGGGCGACACCACCATGGCTACCTTCAATGAAGTAGAACGGCTGATGCGTGGCGCAAGCGCGCGCGTGGTCCGCTAGCTCGATTATTTTTCAGGAGACACAGATGAACAAAACAGAAATCCTGCAACACATTCATACCATCGGCCTGGTGCCGGTACTTCGCGCCTCTTCTGCGAGTGAGGCGATCGCCATTGCCGACGCCATCCTCGCTGGCGGCGTGACGGTGCTGGAAGTGACCATGACAGTGCCCGGCGCGATCCAGGTGATCGAACAACTGGCAGACCATCATGGCGAAAAGCTGCTCATCGGCGCGGGCACCGTGCTGGATGCCGAAACAGCCCGGAGCTGCATACTGGCTGGCGCGCAATTCATCGTCAGCCCGGCGCTCGATCTTCGTACCATTGAGCTTTGTCGCCGCTACAGCGTACCCATTATGCCCGGCGCGTTGACGCCGACCGAGATCGTAACGGCGTGGCAGGCGGGCGCGGACGTGGTGAAGGTCTTTCCATGCAGCGCGCTGGGCGGAGCGAAATATTTGAAAGCTCTGCAAGGGCCGCTGCCGCAGATCCAGCTCATCCCCACCGGCGGAGTCTCGCTAAGCACGGCTGCGGAGTTTCTGGCTGCCGGCGCGTTTGCCCTGGGAGTTGGCAGCGATCTTGTGGATGCCAAGGCAGCCGCCGAAGGCCGCAGCGACGTCATCACGGAGAATGCGCGCAAGTATATCGAGATTGTGCGGAAATTCCGCGAGCCGCGAACCAGCTAAATTGCTCTCGCTATGGCTGTAGAGTTTGCACTCCAGGCAATGGCGCGTGGCAAAATACCCCTACGACCGCGCCTATATGTTGATAGAATTCAGGACATTCCCCCACAGAGAGTGCCCCGCCGGTTCAATCTACATTGCCAACTATTGCCAATATGTTTACTCTAAAGGCGAGGTATTTGAGATATGCCGACGCGCAACATTAACCTCACACCGGAAATGGACCAATTCGTCGACGCAAAGATCCAGAGCGGCCAGTATGCCAATGCCAGCGAAGTCCTTCGTGCCGGCCTGCGGGCTTTGGAAGAGGACGACAAGGAAAACCAAGCCAGGCTTGAGGCCCTCCGCACAGTCGTCCGGGCTGGTATCGACAGCGGTGTTGCCGACGGTGATGCGATTGAGAAAATTCGCGCGCGGATTCGAAGGCGGGCAAGAGTAACTGGGCGGCTGACTGCGTGAGCGAGTACCACCTTTCAGCCTTGGCCGCACTCGACCTCGCCGATATCGCCGACTACACGACCGAATGTGGGGTGCAAAACAAGCTGACCTTATTTGGACAGTCTGGTTGAATGCTTTGCCCGCATCGCCCAGTTGCCCGGGCTTGGCCGAGCATGCGATTCCGTCCATCCTGGTTTTCGCCGGATCGAACAAGGCAAGCACGTCGTCTTTATCAGCCCGGCCTGGATGGGTCTTCATCAGCAGAATCCTTCACCAACAGATGCTGCCAACCCGACAGGAACTCATAGAAGACGGCTCTGGAAGCCCATAAAAGACGTTATGTGTGGCCGAATTGGCACCACACTCGGGGACTTCAGAGACGCGAAGTTCAAAATCGAGCCAGTCCACGTTGTCGTTCCTCCTGCGGGTTGCTGCATCAACATGGCCAGCGCCTCCGCTCCCTTCGTAGCGACGCTCGTCGATGTCGCCGGCTCGTGATTTACCTTTCCATCGCCAGAGCCATCCTGCTCCGGCCACATTGATGTCTTATCGCGGATGTGCGCCGAAGGCCGTCTCTTGAATTCGGTCAGTTTGTAAATTGTCTACGAGAAGGGCATCAATCCATCGGTGACGGCAAGTCGGCATATCGGCATAGTTGAAGCAATTTAGGCGCCGAGATCGCAATAGTTTTCGGCTCCGCGAGTGACGAACTGCCCAGATACTTCCCTGCTCCATGCGTGCCCCACTCGACCACAACACTTGAACTCCGTTACACTACCGAGTCGCCCAATATTATGAAGATTCTTGTTTGCATCAAGCAGGTCCCGCAGAAAGATGCGCCGCTCAAGTTGAATGAGGCGGGCACCTGGATTCGCGAAGACGTGTCGTACGAAGTGAATGAACCGGACGCCTACGCTCTAGAAGAAGCGCTGCGGCAAAAGGAAAAGCATGGCGGTGAAGTGGTCGTCGTGACCGCTGGCCCGGCGCGTTCGCAGCAGGTATTGCGCGAGGCGCTGGCCAAAGGTGCGGACCGCGCGATCCATTTGATCGACGACTCTTTCGCCAGCCTGGATGCGGTGAGCACAGCGCGCGCAATCGCCGCCGCCATGGAAGGCGAGACCTTCGACATGGTCTTTACCGGCCTGCAATCGGACGACTACGGATTTGCGCAAACCGGCGTCCTGCTGGCGGAGATCCTCGGCTGGCCGCACGCCACCATCATAATCGGGATTGAAAAGACGGAGACCGGCGTCCGCCTGAAGCGCGAACTGGAGGCTGGCCATTATCAGTTGATGGACATGCCGCTGCCCTGCCTGCTGACCATCCAGAGCGGCATCAATAAGCTGCGCTACGCTACGCTGATCGGCATCAAACAGGCGAAGAACAAGCCTGTCAAGCAGTTGACGCTGGCCGATGTGCAGAGCAAGCTGGGCACTAATCTGCAAAAGATCGAGCGCCTGTATGTTCCAGTGAAGCAAAAGAAGACAGAAATGCTGCAAGGCACGCCGGGAGAAATTGCAAAAAAAATGGTCGATAAGCTGCGGAATGAAGCCCGCGTGATTTAATAATCTTGTACGTGTTTGTTGGCCGAAAGCTGGTGGCCAAACAGCGCACACCAAGAATGGTAGGAGAACCAAAACGATGCCGAACATACTGCTGCCTCCCGAAGAACGCAACTTGACACCGGACCAAGTGGCCGCGCTCGACAAGCGCCGTTTTCGCGGCCTCAAACTGCAAGTGATGGGTGGCATTTTGGGAATCATAGCCACGCTGTTGACCGTATGGGCAGGGCAGGATTTCACCTATGGCCCGGGCTGGATTCATCCCATGGGCTATTACATGATCGTTGCCGGAACGCTGTCTCTGGTCTGCATTGTGGCCGGTACGGTAATGCGCAAAGGAACGCCCGAGTTCGACTGACGAAGGACGTTTGAGAGCAGCTTCATAGTAAATGCAGTTCGTTATCAGAAGGAGTCATTCTGATAACGAAGCGGAGCGAAGTGAAGAATCCAGAGCATATTCGCCTCATCATAGCTGCTATCACCCTCTGGATCCTTCGCTTCACTCAGGATGACGAGCGCTATTTGTTGATTGCAGTATCTGTCAATCGACTATAAAAGTTTTCGTACCGCCAGCCCGTGCCTCGGCATGGGCTGAATTTTGGAATTGAGTTCTATGGCTGACACTATTCTGGTCCTCGTCGAACAGCAGCCCGCCGCGGCGGGCAAGCTAAACCGCGTCTCCTTTGAAACCATCACTGCTGCGCAGGCCATCGCGAAAGATACTGGCTGGCAGGTGGAAATCGCCGTGCTCGGCAGCGGAATTGGCGACATCGCGCAGGAACTGGCTGCAAGGAAATCGGCGAAGGTCTACGCCATCGAGTCTCCGCAACTGGCGACCTACACCTCCGATGCTTACGTGCATGTGCTGAAGACATTTTTGTCGGAGAAGCAGCCAAAGCTGGTGCTGATGCCGCATACCTATCAGGTGCGCGACTTCGCCCCCAGCCTGGCGTTGTCGCTGGACAAGACAGTCATTCCCGACGCCGTCGGCTACAAATACGAGAATGGCAAGCTGTTGTTTACGCGGCAAATGTTCCAGGGCAAATTCGCTGCGGATGTCTCTTTCACAGACGACGGGAATCTGTGGATGGCGACCTTCCAGAACGGTGCTTTTCGCGGCGACATGGCGGAGGCCGGTACTGCGCCCATCGAGACCATCAACGTGACCGTGCCGGACGGCGTTATTCGCGTGCAGGCTCACGAAATTTTCAAGGAAGCCAAGCAGTCCGTTGATCTTTCCCAGGCGGAAGTCATCGTCGCCGTAGGTCGCGGCATCAAGGAACAAAAGCACCTGGCGATGGCGGAAGAACTGGCGCAATTGCTCGGTGGCGACATCGCGGCATCGCGGCCCATTTGCGATTCGGGCTGGCTGCCGCTTGATCGGCAGATTGGCAGCTCCGGCCAGACCATTGCACCCAAGCTGTACATCGGTCTCGGCATCAGCGGAGCGATCCAGCACATCGTCGGCATGAAAGGCTCGCGCACTATCGTCGCAATCAACAAAGACGCGGAAGCGCCCATCTTCGAGATTGCCGATGTCGGCGTGGTGGCGAACCTGTTCGACATCGTGCCGCCGCTGATTGAAGAGATCAAGAGGGCGAAAGCCGCAGCGTAGCTGCTCTTGCAATCATTGACAGCAGTGCTAGCATTGATGTATGGCCACGCTGACGATTCGACGAATCGACGATAAAACTAAGATGAAACTGCGGGTCCGCGCGGCGCATCACGGCTGCTCCATGGAAGAAGAAGCGCGAGAAATCCTTCGCGCATCCTTGAATGAGCCTGACGCGCAACCGCCGGAAAATCTTGCCGAGGCCATACGAAAACTCTTCGCCCCTTTCGGTGGCGTCGAATTGGAACTCCCAAAACGCGAACCCATGCGCGAACCGCCGGACTTTAGCGAGTGATCGTTCTCGACACAAATGTCCTATCGGAGCTGATGCGGCCCATCCCGTTGCCTCAGCTAACTTCGTGGGTTGAGAAACATGCTGGTCCACAATTGGCGGTTACGGCCGTCACGGAAGCCGAAATTTTTTATGGGCTGGAGTTAATGCCCTCTGGCAAGAGGCGAGAGGGACTGCTGACTGCGGCCGAAACCTTGTTTATGAGAATTTTAGGGGGACGGACGCTGCCTTTCGATAGTGAAGCTGCGCGACTGTATGCGAAGATCGCGTCTGCGCGGCGGAAGAGCGGCAAACCGATCAGTATGCCGGACGCACAGATTGCCGCAATTGTCCGCGTTCACAACGCAACTCTGGCGACGCGCAATATTGCAGATTTCGAGGCGTGCGGTATCCATCTTGTCAATCCGTGGGAAGAAAAATACCCCAAGAAAGATGACTCGCTATGATCCACTTCCGTAAACCAATCGAAGGCATCGAGCGTCCGCAGATGGAAGCGGACGTGGTGATCGTTGGCGGCGGCCCTGCTGGCATGGCCTGCGCGCTGCGGCTTTCGCAGCTCATCGACGCGCACAACGCGGCGCACCCCGACGCTCCACTGAGCAAAGAAAATATCTATGTACTGGAAAAGTCGCGCGAGGCGGGCCAGCACTGCCTCTCCGGCGCGCTGCTCGACCCTCGTTCCATGCGCGAACTGTTGCCTGGTTTTGAAAAGGAAGCCCCCATCGACGGCGAATGCACGAAGGAATCCGTCTATTTCCTGACGCGCACCGGAAAACGTAAGTTTCCCTTTACGCCACCGCCGATGCGCGATCACGGCAACTACGTCATCTCCATCAACAAATTTGTGAAATGGATGGCGGAAAAGGTGGAGGCGGCGGGCATCACCGTTTTTACCGGCTTTGCCGCGAGTGAAGTTCTGTTCGAGGACGATACTGTCGCCGGGGTGCAGACCGATGACAAGGGCGTGGACAAGAACGGCCATCCCAAGGCGAATTTTGAACCCGGATACGATTTGCTCTCAAAAATAACCGTCTTCTGCGAAGGTCCGCGTGGCTCATGCACCAAGCAACTGAATGAGCGGTTTCACATTGAAGACCCCGACCACGCACAGGTATACGGGGTCGGCATCAAGGAACTGTGGGAGGTCCCCGCAGGACGCGTCGCCAAGGGCGAAGTGATCTACACGCTGGGTTATCCACTGACGACGAAAGAGTACGGCGGCGCGTGGATTTATGGCATCAGCGATACCCTGCTCTCGGTCGGCTATGTGACCGGCCTCGACTATCAAGACCCGCGCACTGATCCGCACCATGTCTTTCAATCGTTCAAGGAACATCCTTTTGTGCGCAGCCTTCTCGCAGGCGGCAAGATGGTCCGCTACGGCGCGAAAAGCCTGCCCTACGGCGGATGGAATTCAATACCGAAGCTTTTCGGCAATGGCTGGATGCTGGCCGGAGACTCGGCGGGATTTCTAAATTCGCAGCGACTGAAAGGCATCCATCTCGCCATCAAAAGCGGAATGCTCGCGGCGGAGACTGCCTTCGATGCGTTACTTGCCAAAGATGCATCCGCCACGCAACTGGCCTCCTATAAAGCACGCGTCGATGCCAGTTGGATTCGCGACGAGCTGTATCCTGTCCGCAATTTCCATCAGGCGTTCGAGCATGGCCTGTGGGACGGCATGATGAAAGCTGGCCTGCAACAGGTGATGGGCGGGGCCAACCTTGGCGTGGATTCCAAATCGCATCCCGGATACCAGAACATGCGCCACGTCGATGCGCTGAGTTTCTTCGGCGATGGCCGCATGCAGTTCCTTGGCGCGGCCAAAGGCGACGGCAAGCTGACCTTCGACAAACTCACGGACGTATATCATTCCGGCACGCGGCATGAGGACGACCAGCCTACGCATCTCGTCATCGCCGATATGAACATCTGCAACGACCGCTGCACGAAAGAGTTCGGCAATCCCTGCCAGTATTTCTGCCCCGCTGCGGTGTACGAAATGATCGAGGAGTCCAGCGAAGCCAACTCCGCGCCAGAAAAAAAGCTGCACATCAATTTCGCCAACTGCGTCCACTGCAAAACCTGCGATATACAGGATCCCTACCAGATCATCACCTGGGTCCCACCCGAGGGTGGCGGCGGCCCCAACTACGACGGCATGTAATATGCTGCGTGATATCTTGTCTCCCATGGAAATTCAAGGTCCGCTGACTGTAGAAGAAATGCAGGAGGCCAACATACTTGGTGTTCCAAAACTGCTGCGCGGCGGTGCACGGCGGCGAGCGCAGCAGGCGCTGAACCCTTCCAGGTGGAAATTTGCGGTGTTCGTTGTAGTTGCGATGGCCCTGATCGCGCGTATTGTGAGTGATCCTCAATTTTCTAATAGTGGGAAATGGATTCCGGTGGCGCTCCTCGCAGCCGTCCTCTATCAATACGTTCTTGGCCCGAAAGTGGCGCGTCAGGGTTACGAGCGACGAATCGCCCGCATTCCGCGCGTCCTTTCCGTCGACCCAGACGGACTGCACTTCGTAGACAGCGCGAAATCGCCACAGTTCCGCCCCTGGGTATCCTACAACACATGGCGCGAAGGCTCGCTGATCTTTCTGCTGCGCGGTCCGCAGCGCGTGTCCGACATCATTCCGAAGCGCGGCCTGCCGCCGGAACAGATCGATGAACTTCGCGTCCTGCTGGCTATCCACATGCCGGACTCCGCATAACACAAAATCTTCGTACCTTCTATACTGGAGATGTCTTCCGACCGCAGTTGCCTTACGGGAATACCCGGGTGGCTGCGGCGGAGTTCCGCATGTGGGAACCCAGGGCATGGCTGGAAACTGCTGCGCCTCCCGCGGTCTGAAAAAAATCTCAGACCGCATTGGAAAGGAAGCCCTTCCGACTCCGGTCTTGGTGTGTCTTCAGGCCGCGTGCTCATGGACTTACCTGCTTCCAAGCTGGATCCTTCTGCTTCCGATGGATAGTACTTGAGCATGGCCGTATTCGCTCCCAATCCGACGACAGGCAGCAGTCCAGCAGCACCTTCGCGCCTGACCGATAAGCATGGTCGCGCCATTACGGATATCCGCGTCTCCGTCACCGACCGCTGCAACTACAAATGCGTCTACTGCCGCACCGGCACGGAAGGCGCGCAATATGCCGAACTGCCCATTGCCGATTATCTGCGCATGGTGCGGGTGTTCGTTTCGCTGGGGATTGAGAAAGTCCGACTCACCGGCGGCGAGCCGCTGCTACGCAAAGGTCTGGTCCAGATGGTCGCGGAGCTGGCCGAAATACGAACAGCTTTTGCGACCGACGGTACTCCTTTGGCGGCAGGTGAGGGCCACCCGCTCGACATTGCATTGACCACCAATGGTCACCTGTTGGAAGATTTGGCCCAGCCATTGAAAGATGCCGGGCTGACTCGCATCACCGTCAGCATGGACGCGGTGGATCGCGAGAAATTTGCGCGGATTACGCGTGTGCCAGACAGCTTCGACAAAGTACTTGCCGGGGTCCGCGCCGCCAAGCGCGTCGGCCTCGATCCGGTAAAGGTCAACTGCGTGCTGCTGCGCGGCTTCAATGAAGACCAGATTGTCGAATTCGCGAAATTTTCTCGCGATGAAGGCGTGATCGTGCGTTTTATCGAGTTTATGCCGCTTGAAGAAGATCGCGTCTGGACGCCGGAAGTTGTCGTCCGGCTGGAAGAAATTCTGACAGCCCTGAACAGTTTTCAGCGCGTCGTACCGTTGTCTCCCAATGTGGCCAGCGAGACCGCGTTGCGCTATACCTTCGAGGATGGAATCGGAGAAATGGGCATTATTGCTCCGGTGTCGCACCCGTTTTGCGGACATTGCAGCCGCGTCCGACTTACCTCCGACGGAAAAATCCGCACCTGTCTGTTCTCCCAGTTCGACCACGATTTATTTGGCGTTATGCGCGGCGGAGCGGATGACGCTTCGCTCGGCCAGTTCATCCGGCGCACGGTGGACCAGAAAGAGGCGCGGCACCACATCGGCGAGCCAGGCTTCTTGAAGCCGTCCCGGAGCATGGTGCATATTGGTGGCTGACTTGCTGCGCACTCTGCGATACAGTACGGCTTGAGGCCCTGTTGGAAAAACCGATTCAATTCCCGGATGGACAGCCTGCGCTGGAGATTCAGACGTTTCATGAGGTGGCCCGCGCGCTGACTTCCTCCGTCGATCTCAGCGCCATTCTGCATAACATCATGCAGCAGATGACCCGCTTCTTCAACCCGCAGGCATGGTCCCTGCTGATTCTGGGGCAGGGCATCCCAGGCTGGGTTGCGCTCCACGGCGAGCCGATGATCCTGACCACCATGCCGGAAGACGCCGACCTGTCGGACGAAATTCCAGAAAACGGCGGACGCGTGGAGTCTCTAATATGCCTTCCTCTACGGGTGCGAAACCGGACCTACGGTGTGCTGCAACTGGTCAACTGCCATCCAGAGTCGATGCGCAACCATGAAATATTTTTTCTGCATGCACTGTGCGATTACGCCGCCATCGCAATCCAGAACGCGCGCAGCTTTGAGCAAATTCAACTGCTGACCATTACCGACGATTGCACTGGACTGTACAACGCGCGCCATCTCTACGAACGGCTGGAGCACACGCTGGAACGCAGCCATCGGACCCGCAGGCCGGTCAGTTTGATCTTCTTCGATCTGGACCATTTCAAGCTCGTCAACGACACCTATGGACACCTGAACGGGACTCGCCTGCTGGCGGAAGTGGGCCACATGGTGCGCGACTGTCTGGGCCTCCTCGACACAGGTTATCGCTATGGCGGCGATGAGTTCGTAGTGCTGATGCCGCACCAGGACAAGCCAAGGGGCATCGACCTGGCGCGTCGCTTGCTGGAAAAACTTCGCAACACCAGTTTTCTGAAGGAGGCTGGGCTGAATCTTCATCTACAGGCAAGCTTTGGGGTCGCAGCATTTCCTGAAGATGGCATGGACCTACACTCCATCATTCGCGCAGCAGACTCCGCCATGTACTATGTGAAACACACTACGCGCAATCAAGTAGCCGCAGCGGGAGAGGTCCCGGCAGACGAGGGCTTCGCTCGCAAATAAGTCCACAACTCGCAAGTAGTTCCCTGCTCAAGGATGCGAATGATCCGACGCATGCGCAGGTTCCGGGATCGCATTCGCAGCCCCTTTATGCAGCGTGATGTCGCCTTTTTCTGCCGTGATGTGCAACAGCGGCCCACCCCCACCCACTGAACCGGACACAATGCTGTGATCGTTGCCATTTTCCGTGGATAAGTTAAAGTCCGTGTGAACTTCGCCATCGACAGCAGTGGCTTCGATAGAGAACTTCGCGTCTTCCGGAACAGTGACCTGCACCGAGCCATTGGTGTTTTCGATATTGATGCTGCCTATCGGATCAAGCGTCTTCACTTCCACATCCCCGTCGGAATTGTGGACTCTCAAGTCGCCGGTGATGCCGTGCAATTCAACATCCTTGGCCCGCGTCGCAATCGCTGTCGGGCCGGTGGCATTTTCCACAGTCAGATCGCCCGAATCCAGTGATACGGAGCCACCCAGACGAGTTATCTGAATGTCCGTGCGACTGGAATGGAAATGCACTGGACCCTGCAACCCTTCCAGATGCACGTCGCCAAAAAAGTCTCCATCCAGGGCAACCACCCCGCTGATCTGCGACAGGGTCAGATCGTTCATGTGCCCGCTTAATGTCAGACTGCCCTGAATCTTGCTGGCGGAGAAATCGCCTTCATGCATCGTCGCATGCACAGCGCCATCGATACTGCCCAACTGCACATTTCCGTGATTGGAGTTGATGGTCACCGCAGCCTGGCGGCCATTGACGGTGATGTCTCCTTGTTCCGACCGCACCTGTACTGCCGTACTGGAGGGCAAACTAAGCGTCATATCGGCAATCTGGCTGTCGCTGGAAGGCATATGCACGGTGATTACGCTGCCGCTGGAAGTGATGAGCGGCTCCATGCTCTGTAGCTTTTGCTCTGCATCGGAATCGGAATTGCTGTAGACCGTTTTGTCCAGAGTCAGATGCATCTGGTCATCCGTGCCGTTGGAGATCGTGATATCTCCGCGCTGATTTTGAATGACGAGTGTTGCGTCCGCAGGCAGGGCATGGTCGATTTGTTCGCTGGCCTTATGCTTCTGGCCGAACATCTGCGCCAGGTCCACATTGTCGCCGAATTGCAGTTGTTCTCCTACCGCCGACCAGTTGATGTTGTTGTGCGCTGCCGCCACGCCAAGCAGCGCGAGAATGATCCCTAGAAAAACCACGCCTCCGCCGAGTCGAATCCGCGAGTATCGGGCAAAGGCCAGCGACTCCAACGCCAGCAAAATGCCAGCAACTATCAGAATCAGCGGCCACCAGTGTCCATACCATTGCCAGAAGTACGGCGCATTCAAGCGGTGCGTCGTCATCAGGAGTGCAACGACCCCGATGCCTACCAGCAGAACAGGGCCTACCATTGAGCTGCGGGAATACGCTTGGTAGACCGCTCGCTGCTGTTTCGACTGCATCTTCAAATACCTGCGCTGCGCCTTCCACTGTGCGCGCTGGTTCCTCCACGGGTCGCCCTGCTGGTGCGGTGGCGGATACGGGGGCGGTGTTGGCGGCATTCCCATGGCGTTACCGATCGTCTCTGCCGGAATCTTCCGGCGCAGGTGGATGCGTTTGAATCAGGGACCCTTCGGCAACGGGCTGCGGCGCGGCCGTGGACCAGTACGAGGGGTTGGCTGGGCTGGGATTGACTGGATCGGAATTAACAGGATTGCCGCCCATCGCTGGAGCAAAACCCTGCGCCGCCCGCTGCTCGCGAACATCCGCAGTCCAGGCCGCGCGCTCTGCTATCTTCAGCAGCCCAATAACAATCAGAATCAGCGGCCAGGAGACCTCAAAGCGCGCTACGTGCCACACACTCAGCAAGCCCAGGACGCCAAGAGTAATAAGAACAATCGGACGTCGCAGGCGGCGCATCTGATACCAGTGGTTCATCGCACACCTCCCGGCGGCGGATTTTGGCTGCGCTGGATTAACAGCCATACACCGAAGCCAATTAGCAGCAACGGCCAGCTTTTATCCAGCCAAAATGCGCTGAAGATCCCCATGTTCCCCAGAAGAAAAGCGACCCCAATAACCACAAGAACGATGGCCCCGGTTGGAATACCGCGGTGCAGGTCCGGGATGTCGGTCTGGTCCGGTGGGACTGGCGGCATATACCCCGTAAAAGGGACGGCGTTCGGCGGAGAAAATGGCTGGCCGTATGGCTGCGTGAACGGAGTAGCGCCCGGGACACTGGATGCAAACCCGGAGCTGCTTCCCATTGGGGTTGCAGCAGGGTCAGGAGCGATTGTGCCCGGGGCTGGCGGAACGGGAGGGTTGGCAGGATGCGTACCCGTCGCTGAGTATTGCGCGTTGCTTTTGATTCCAAACCATTGGGCTGCATCATTCAACCCCAGCGGATTGGGCAATGGAAGGCCGTCGCGCCGCGCGATCGTTGTCTGGTACGCATCGAAAACCTGGTAAAAAACCCAGCTTGCGACCAGAATCCCAAAAAAGCCGTGTTGATCGGACAGACTCACCAGAAACGCAAAGACCAGCACGTGGACCAGGGCTTTGGCGAATTGCCCGTTGTACATGGCGCCTACGCCCGGAATCCATCCCAGGCAGAAAGCAATCCAGGGCTGCATGCAGCAGCCTGATTGAGGAGGCTGCGTCCCTGGAGGGAGAGGTCCGGTGCCAGTAGGTGCACCGATCCGTGCAGCAAGACACGACTCGCAGCCGACAATATTGTTGATCTTATGAGCGCACTGCGCACAAAGCGGTTTTCCGCAGAACTGGCAGTAAGCTACGACGGGTGTATCGGGATGATTTGCACAATTCATGCCAATCCCCTTTCTCGCATGGAATAACAAGTGGTACGGAGCGGGCACGAAGAAGCCTGGAGTGCGAGCTGGAGTCTGTAATGCATTGAAAGCAATGATGCAGATCGGTCTGTCATGGTATGCGCCTCCCAGTCGAGGCCCAGCCTTGCATGTCCTGTCAGCGATGGCTGCACCTCATAATCCGCATTCATTACAGGGCCAGTCGCGATGGGCGCAGGTTCGATGGGAACTGCCTGACGTGGTTGTGGCGTATGGGGATTGATGGCCATGCGGTCCCTATGAGACTCCTTGGAGCTGGAGTCATTCTGGCCATGGCCGGCACCGGAGGTTCCTTTCCGCTGCTTGCTGCCAGACTGCACGGGCTGCGCATCTGTATCGGCGGCGCGGCGCAACTGCTGGACCCGCGACTCGACCTCATACACAATCCGTAAATTCTCGTAATACCGCACAACACGCGCGTTCGCCTCCGCATACTGACGCGTGACAGAGCGACGAAAGTTTTGCGGCTGTAGATCGGCAGCGCGCAGGTTGCCGATCCTGACCCCCATCAGATTCAATGTGAGGGTGATGGAGAAGAATGCCATCGCCGCCACCATAGCCAATCGCGGCTCCATGAGGTTTCGGCGTAGAGCGAGCACGGAAGGACGCTGCCACGCAGGAATTGTCGCTCCTGAAGATCGTGGCAATCCTAACGGTCCTTGCAAAACTTCGCTCTGTTCTGGAATGACGTCCGCCATTCCCTTCGTAGCACTATGGGCTGCAAGACTAGACGATTCCTGACCGACGCGATGGGCTTTCGCGGTGTTCTTGTCCATAGTGTCCGAGGCAATTGGGGCAAAGTCCGAAGGTCCCAGCTCTGAAGCGCCGGACGTCTTCGCCAGGATCTTTGCAACCAGATCAGCCGGAGGCTGTAGCGTTTCTTCTTTCAACACCAGCAGCCAGTCCCGTCCACGCTGCACACGGGTGATCTTTTCGCGGCAGACCGCACAACCCGTTGCATGTTCCCGCAACTGCTCCGACTGCTCACGCGGCAAGGTCGCTTCCGCCGCCTCGGTCAACCATGACTCAACCATGGCGCAGTCGAGCGGGCCAGACGGGGCTGGCGGCTTGTTGGCCCCGAATTGGGAGAAGTCTGCCATTTACATCACCTGCTTTCTGTTACGTTCCAACAGCCTTGCCAGTTCCATGCGGCCGCGGCTGATGCGAGACTTCACGGTCCCTTCAGGAATCCGCAGGACCTCGGCAATTTCCTTGTAGTCCATGTCTTTCAGGTCGCGAAGAATTACCGCCTCGCGCAGCTCCGGGGAAACCTGTAGCAACGCCTTCTGCACAAGCGCCTGCACTTCACGGCTGATGGAGTGTTCCAACGGGTCCCGTTCGCGGGCCTGAAGTCTTTCGGCGGGCGCGGTCTGTCCATCGGGATCGTCCCATCCAGCGTCCAGCGAGTGGGTCGTCTGCTCGGCGCGGGTCCGACGAAAATGATCGACCAGCAGATTGCGCGTGAGGGCGGTCAGCCAGCTTTGGAAGCTGCCCCGCTCCAGGTCGAACGTTTTCAGATTCCGATAGACCTTCAGGAACACGTCCTGGGTCAGATCTTCCGAGTCAGATGCAGAACCCGTGAATCGGTAGCAGATGCTATAGACGCGACGATGTTGCAACTCCACAATTTGCTGCCAGGCGTGGCCGTCTCCCTGTAGACAACGGCGTACGAGTACGTTGGTTTCTTCCACGTGGGCTGCGGGCTTTCGCTCCATGGCCGTCGCTGTAGTTTTCGATGGAGCATGGCGGCCCTGGGCCGTACTGCCGCTACGCTCCCGTACATCGAACCGGGTGAAGCTGTTCTGCGGCAATGGCCAGGCCGACAATCCCATGAAAGAAGATACGCAGGCTGCAACGGTTTCGTTCCCCCATGGTACATAAAAGCAAGCAGCCAGAACAAAAAGCTGCAAACAGGTAAAAAACCGGAGGTCTCATTGCATGACCTTGTGGTTGCAGGATGGGAGAATTGTCTAGAGTTCGAGCGGAAGGAAATCGGAGGAAACAGGGTTTTCGTAGAGCGAATAATCTCTGCTGACCACCGTAATGCCACTCTCCGTGACCAGGTGGTTCTTGCGGTCCTCATTCGCGTCGTAGCCAATCACAGTACCTTCGGGGAGTTGCACGTCGCGATCGATGATGGCGCGTCGAATGCGGCAGTGGCGGCCAATCCTGACATGAGAAAACAAAATGCTCGAATCTACTTCGCCATAGGAGTTGACGCGTACATCGTGCGATAGAACGCTGTTACGCACGGTGGCTCCGGAGACGATGCAGCCCGCCGAAATGACCGAATTGATGGCCATCCCGGTACGCCCAGGCTCGCCAAATACGAACTTCGCCGGGGGATATTGCAGTGGCCGCGTGCGCATGGGCCAGCTCTTGTCGTAGAGATTGAAGATCGGCGTCAACGACGCCACGTCCATGTTGGCGTCGTAATAGGCGTCGAGCGTCCCCACATCGCGCCAATACAGTGCTTCCTGCTTGTTCTCATCGACGAAGTTGAACGCATACATTTTGTATTGTCCCAGCATACTGGGAAGAATGTTGTGACCGAAGTCATGCTTGGAGTTTGGATCGTCCGCGTCGCGGATCAGGGTGGGCAGCAGCACATCCGTATTGAATAGATAGATGCCCATCGAGGCATCCACCTTTCCTGGATTGAAAGGTGACCGCAGGTCTGTCTCCTGCGGCTTTTCCTGGAAGCCGATGACCTCTCCATTGCGAGAGACTTCCACCACGCCAAAACGCGAAACCTCCGCGGGTTCAATGGGAAGCGTCGCAAGCGTAACATCCGCGCCAGAGTCCAGATGCTGCTGCATCATGCGCCCATAATTCATTTTGTAGATGTGATCGCCGGAGAGTATCAGCACCCGCTTGGGCTGCTCGCTGCCGATGGAATAAATATTCTGATAGACCGCATCGGCGGTCCCCATGTACCAGTTGGAGCTGACGCGCTGCATGGGTGGCAGAATCTCAATGAACTCCCCCAGTTCATTGGCGACCACCGTCCCCCAGCCTTCACGGATATGACGATTCAAAGAGAGCGCTTTATATTGGGTCAAAATATAAATGCGGCGCAGATCCGAGTTGATGCAGTTCGACAAGGTAATGTCGATGATGCGATAGTTACCGCCAAACGTCACCGCTGGCTTGGCGCGGTCGCGGGTCAGAGGGTAAAGCCTCTCCCCGGCCCCGCCAGCCAACAGAACGCCCAATGTATCTTTCATTGAGGACATCGCATTTCCCTCATACTCGGGTAAACATCTACAGCGCTGTCAGATACAACTTCCTTCATTTCCCGGATGACACTCTTTCGCGCCCTGTTCCCTGGAACCGCCGATGCTATCACACAGGCAGCGAATATGGCACTAACATCGTGCCGACTTCAACCGATTACTACGGCCATTAGTCTGCTGCTTCTGCGCTTCCCGCTTCCTCGTTCACGCGAATCCGCAAAGAACGAAGAAAATGAAGGTCCTGTGCGGTAAATGGTCCAGCACCAGGGGTCTCCTGTCCCTTTTTCTCCGCCGACTCTTCTTCTG
>JAJYGR010000316.1 GCA_021790655.1 Acidobacteriota bacterium
CTGCGCGGTTCTTCCAGATACTGTAGATTTTTTTGAAATTTTGAAAAATATTTTGCCCTCCATGTCAGCAACGTCAGCAACATAACGCGGAAGCAGTGCTTCCAGAAATGCGAGCTGTTGCGGCATCTCTAACTTGCTTCAGCGGCTCGACGTCTTGCCTCGTCGAGCAATCGACGGACGTGCAGGGATATTGCTTTTTCTTCGCAACCCTGCTATAGCTTTCTGTTCGCATTGAGATGTACGTTACTGTATTCAGAAAACATATTATTGTGATTCCGCATGGCAATCCAGTGCGATTCCAGCTCCGGATTGCAGATGTGGATAGAACTTGGGGAGACTATGCGCTACCGTTATCTTTCACTCGCCTTAGTTGTTTGTGCCGTTACTTGCGCGAACGCCGCGTTCGCGCAGCAGTCGATGGCGACCGATCCCAGCACAGTCTGGATGGTCGATACACCTTCTTCCGGTAGCGCATCGGGACCTGCAACGCAGCCCCCTGCTCCGCGCAGCTTCGATCTGGATGCGATCGACAAGTCCGCCGACCCTTGTACGGACTTTTACCAGTACGCCTGCGGCAACTGGGTCAAGACCCATACCATCCCGCCCGACCAGACAAAATGGGGACGATTCAATGAATTGGGGGAGCGTAACCGCTGGTTGCTCTATCAGGATCTTCAGGCCGCCGCCACACATCCGAAGACACCGCTACAGCAGAAGTACGGCGAGTTCTACGCAGCATGCATGGACAAATCCCATGCGGATGAAAGGGGCTATCAACCCATTGCGCCCCTGCTAAAACAGATTGCAGCGTTGACCGCCAAGGACCAACTGCCCTCCATCGTTGCGCAACTGCAATCGCACGACGGTACTCCCTCGCTGTTCGATTTCGGCGCGCAGCAGGACATCAAGGACGCCACGCAGGAGATCGCTTCGGCCGGGCAGGGAGGATTGGGACTGCCGGACCGCTCGTACTATCTTGAAGACGGCCCGCGCACAGTGAAGATTCGCCAGGCGTATCTGGCCCATCTGTCCAGCATGTTTCAGTTGATTGGCGACACTCCGGCGGACGCGCAAAAAGAGGCTGACCAGGTGATGACCATCGAGACCGCTTTGGCTCGCAATTCCACGCCGCGGGCCGATCTGCGCGATCCAGAGAACCGCTATCATCTGCTCCATCTCACCCAATTGCAGGCGCTCACGCCGGACTTCAACTGGAACGCATATCTCACAGGCATTGGGATCCAGCATCTCAAGAGCCTCAATGTTTCCACCCCGGTCTTTTTTCTTGGCATGAACACGCTGATCCAGGACCAAAGCCTGGATGCATGGAAAAGCTATTTGCGTTGGAAGGTTTTGCGCGCGGCGGCCCCGTATCTCTCCAGTCCCTTCGTCGATGCCAGTTTTGACTTCTATGGCAAAACGCTGCTCGGCCAAAAGGAAAACCAGGCCCGCTGGAAGCGCTGCACTGTGCTGACCGACCATGCCATGGGCGAGGCTGTGGGCCAGGATTGGGTGGCCCAGAACTTCCCTCCGTCGTCGCAAGCCAGCATGGAAAAACTTGTGGCGGCGCTGGAAAACGCAATGAAGCAGGACATCCAATCCCTACCCTGGATGACCGCTGCAACCAAGCAGCAAGCTGAAATGAAGCTGGCGGCGATCCGCAACAAGATCGGCTATCCCGAACACTGGCGCGACTACTCGAAGCTCACGGTCGAGCCGCATGCGCTGGTTGCCAACGTGCATCGCGCCGACGCCTTCAAATTCCGCCATGAGTTGAATAAAATCGGCAAACCTGTGAATGAGAAGGAATGGCGCATGACACCTCCCACGGTCAACGCCTATTACAGCCCCAGCATGAACGACATCAATTTTCCCGCTGGAATTCTACAACCACCGTTCTTCGATCCCACCCAGGACGCTGCCGTGAACTTCGGTGCGATCGGTGTCGTCATCGGCCACGAAATGACCCATGGCTTCGATGACAACGGCAGCCGGTATGACGGCAAAGGCAACCTGCGGATGTGGTGGGCGCCTGCGGACCGCAAGGCCTTTGAAGAGCGGACGGCCTGCGAGGTGAAAGAGTACAGCGGCTTCGAGACCGCCCCTGGAACGCACCTGAATGGCAAGCTGACACTGGGCGAAAATACTGCCGACAACGGCGGCCTGCGTCTTGCCTATCAGGCGCTGATGAATACGCTCCAGGCGGAAGGCCCTGCGGCGATGGATCAGAAGGTGGATGGTTACACACCCGCGCAACAGTTCTTCATTTCCTTCGGACAGATATGGTGCTCCAAACAGACCAATGCTTCCATGCGCGTGTCCGCGAAGGTCGATCCACACTCGATCGGAAAGTGGCGTATCAACGGCACCGTGCAGAATTCGGAGGAGTTCAGCAAGGCATTCAGATGCACTCGTGGCCAACCGATGATGCCCGCCAACGCCTGCCGCGTCTGGTGATGGTCATGGAAAATTTAACGCAACGGACAAGACCTGAGCATGGCAGGGGGGCAACCCCGTCGATGTAGTTCAGTGTGGATCGGGCGGTTCATTCGGAGTCCATGGGAAAGGTACTTCGGCTGCAATCTATTCCGGGTAGGATGCGACGTGTCCCGCTGTTTCTGCTGGGGAACAGTGGCCCGGATGCGTTCTTTGGGCGCATCTTGTGAAGTAATTCCAGCGCTGGGGCGCTCAGTGGAATATGTTCCTCGCGTTTCTGTTTTGTAACGTGACTCGGCTTTTTCCACACGCCGCGCTGTAAGTCGAAGTGTTCCCATTCGGTCTTGAGCACTTCGCCGTGCGTCCTCCGTGTCAACGCTGTAAGTCGTCTATGCTGACTCTGATCAGCATATTGGGGTTCGAATCCCTGAGGGGCAGCCAATTCTTGCCTGCAACCGCCAAATCTCCGCGATAATAGACGACAATGCAGAACTGTACTGTCGAAGCCGCAGCGGTCACTTCCATAGATGAGGTGGTATGAAGTTCCAAAAAATTCTGACGATATTTTCTTCGGCATTGTTTGCTGTTGGCGTGTTTTGCGCAGCAGGCAATTGCTTCGCGCAGTCCTTCGATGTTGTCATCACCAATGGCCACATTATCGATGGGACAGGCTCGCCTTGGTACTCCGGAGACGTGGGAATCCGCGCAGGCCGGATTGCCGCAATCGGCGATCTTGCGCAGGCGACGCGCAAGCGCACCATCGATGCGCATGGCGAGGTGGTTGCGCCAGGATTTATCGACATGCTGGGCCAGTCGGAACAAACCATTCTGGTCGATCCGCGCCTGCCCTCCAAGATTTATCAGGGCATCACCACGCAGGTCACCGGGGAAGGCGATTCTGCCGCGCCGTTGAATGACGCCATCATCCAGACAAATCGCCAGAGTTATCAGCATCTGAACATCACTCCAGACTGGCGAACTTTCCGGCAGTACTTTGCGCGTCTGGAGAAGCAGGGCATCGGCAACAATTTCGCCAGCTATGTGGGCGCGACGCAGGTGCGCCGCATGGTGCTCGGCGAGGACGATGTCCAGCCGACCGCCGCGCAGTTGAAGCAAATGCAAGCGCTCGTTCGGGATGCGATGCGCGATGGAGCGGTGGGCGTTTCCAGCGCGCTGCAATACCCGCCTGCTCCCTATGCCAGGACGAGCGAGCTGATTGCGCTGGCGACGGTCGCGTCACAATATGGCGGCATCTACGCCACGCACATGCGTAGCGAATCGAACACCGTCCTGCCTGCGATCGATGAAGCGCTTCGCATTGGCAGCGAGGCGCATATTCCGGTGGAGATATGGCATCTCAAAGTTGCCGGAAAAGAAAATTGGGGCAAAATGCCGGAAGTGGTGGAAAAAATCGACGCAGCCCGTGCTCGCGGAATGGATGTGAGTGCCGACACCTATGCTTACACTGCCTGGGAGAACGATCTGTCCGCGTACATTCCGCCGTGGGCGCACGATGGCGGAACGGCAAAAATGCTTGCGCGATTGCAGGACCCGACCACCCGGGCAAGGATACACAAAGACCTGTTGACCCACACCACCGCGTGGGACAACGAGTGGGAAGAGATTCCCGGACCTCAAGCCATTCTTATTTGTAGCGTCCAAAATCCTAAGCTATTGCCGCTACAGGGTAAGACGTTGGCGGAGGTGGCGACGATGTGGGGGAAAGATCCCATCGATGCGCTGTTCGATTTGCTGATTCAAGACAAGGCCGCCACCAGCGTTGCGGTCTTTGGAATGTCGCAGCCGGACGTGACGATGGCGTTGCAGCAGCCGTGGGTTTCCATCGATACTGACGCTGAAGGCATCTCTCCGGAAGGAATTCTCGGTCAGAACCATCCCCACCCTCGCGCTTATGGAACCTTCCCTCGCATCTTGCGTAAGTACGTGCGCGAGGAACACAAGCTGACCCTGGAAGATGCAATCCGCAAGTTTTCGGCGCTTCCAGCGCAGCGGATGCGGTTTACAGATCGTGGCGTGTTGAAGGCGGGAATGTGGGCCGACGTGGTGGTCTTCGATCCGAATACTATCCGCGATGTGGCCACCTATGAGAAGCCCAACCAGCTTTCTAAAGGCATGGATTACGTACTGGTGAACGGGGTGCCAGTGATCGACAATGGCAAGATGACAGGGAAGCTGCCTGGAAAGGTCCTGCGTGGAGAGGGCTACGTCCCGGATGCTGCGATGGCTGGGAAAGAGTGACTGGGTGCGAATGCGCTTCACAATTCCGTCCAACGGGAGCAAAATAAACTGCATTATGCGAACTTTATCTGGAATGCGGAGTTTTTTATTTGTCTTGGCTCTGGTGGGCCTCGGCTTCTGTCTACAAGGCGCGCGCGCGCAAGCGACAATGCCCGCCACGACGAAAATCCTGACGCCGCAGGACGTCAGCAAAATTATGCCCGCCACCGTATTTTTTCGTGGTCAGTCTGCGACTGTGCAGATGCGGAATACGTTTGGGATGCGCTTTTCGGATGGCGCGCTGATGCTGGTCGGGCTGGTGGACAGTTCGGGATATTCGAGTGGTATCAGGCAGAAATACCAGGGATATATTCTCAGTGAAACCCCTTTGACGATCAACGGAAAGACCTTGGTTGCGGGCGCGTATGGCTTTGGCTTTATCGCAAACGATGTTTTTGTCGTCATGAATCTTGGCGCACAAGATGTTTTGAAGGTCGCGGACCAGACAGATGCGACTATGTCACGCCCACGGCCCTTGGTGATCGTTGCGGGCAAGCACCCCGGCAACTATCGTCTGTATGAAGGCAGGAAGTTTGTCACCATCCGGTACACCAAGTAGTATGGCCGAGCAAGCATGACTGTGCAATTTTCTGCTCGCGCGAGCTGGAATCTGCTAACCACAAAATATGCTGACGCGCTCCAGGCCATGCGTGCCGGGGATGCACCATTTTTCGATCTCACAGCCTCCAACCCGACAACATGCGGTTTCACTTACGACCGCTCAGCGATTCTCAATGCGTTGAGTCGGCCAGAGTGTTTAGCGTATGAGCCAGACCCGCGCGGACTGCTGGTGGCGCGTGACGCGGTGGCGCAATATTATGTCGAGGCTGCTGGCGCACAGGTCCCCAGCCATCGGATATTTCTGACCACCAGCACCAGCGAAGCCTACAGCTATCTTTTCCGCATGCATTGCGATCCCAGCGCGGAAGTTCTGATTGCGCAGCCCAGCTATCCTCTGTTTGAATTTCTTGCCGATCTGGATGATGTGCGCCTGGTTTCCTATCCGCTGTTTTACGACCATGGCTGGCATCTCGATGTGTCTGCCATCACAGCCCGCATTACACCGAAGACGCGCGCTGTCATCGTGGTGCATCCGAACAATCCGACTGGACATTTCACTTCGGGTCGGGAAAGGGAAGCGCTGGGAACGATCTGCCAGCAGCATGGATTGGCGCTCATTGTCGATGAAGTGTTCCTGGATTATGCGCTAGATTCGGGTGGATCTGACAGGTCGACACAGCGCAGTTTTTCTGCTGGCGAGTATCCCGCGCTGACCTACGTTTTGAGCGGACTGAGTAAAGTCGCCGGACTGCCGCAGATGAAGGCCGCATGGATCGCATCGTTCGGACCGAAGGCTTTGTTGGAAGAAGCGAATGCCCGCCTGGAGGTCATCGCGGACACGTTTCTCTCTATGAGCGCGCCGATACAACATGCGTTGCCGTATCTGCTGGCGAATCGACATGGCGTGCAGCAGCAGATCCTCTCGCGTGTACGAGAGAATCTGGCGGCCCTGGACCATACTATAAAGGATGCGCCCTTGCTATCTCGCCTTACAGTGCAGGGAGGCTGGTACGCGGTGTTACGTGTGCCCGCGTTAAGGAGTGGGGAGGCATTGGCGATTCGCCTATTGGAAGAGCAGCGCGTCGCGGTGCATCCAGGATATTTCTATGGTTTTGACGGCGATGGATGGATCGTTCTGAGTTTGCTGACGCCAGCGGAAGAATTTGCTGAAGGCATCGCTCGGCTGATCCAATTTTTCAAAAATGCTTGATGGTAAGCGCCGCCCTGTCCATGCAAAATCTACGCATTCGTCAAAAACGGATTTGTCTCGCGCTCGTGTCCAATACTGGTTGCAATTCCGTGTCCGGGGATGACCCTCGTTGCATCGGGCAAAATCAGCAGGCGTTCCTTCAATGAGCGCAGGATCTTTTGCAGATCGCCGCCGGGCAGGTCCGTGCGGCCAATGGAACCGGCAAAGAGTGTGTCCCCAGCCAGCAAAAGCTGCGTAGTTGGCAGATGGAGGCAGATGCTTCCCTCTGTATGTCCTGGCGTATGCAACACCTGGGCAGGCTGGTCCGCGATGCGCAATGCGAGAAGGTCACACGCGTCCACATCCGGCGTCGCGACTTCCGGCGGGGCTACGCCAAGCCATCCCGCCTGCATGTCCATCATCTTCAGCAACGGCAGATCAAGTTGATTCATGTAAATCGGCGCGCCGGTCAGCCGCTTTAGAAGGACTGCGCCGCCAACATGGTCGATGTGCGCGTGGGTGATGACAATTTGTTCGACCGTGAGTCGATGCCTGGTGAGGAGGCCAAGAATTTTCTGGATGTCTTCGCCGGGATCGACCACGGTGGCCCGGCGCGTGTCCTGGTCCGCAAGAATGCTGCAATTGCATGCAAGCGGGCCGACGGGAAGAATTTCATGGATCATAAAAGACTGCAAAATAGCGCGGACTTTATTGCGCGGCCACTTGAGCTATAAGCTGTTGTTTACTTGTGCGGCGTCGCTGGGGACGAGCTAGTCTGGGACGGAGCAGACTGCAAGCCATGCAGCACGGAGTGTCCATTGCCGCGGCGCGCGATCAGCACCGTCAGCGACACGGAAGTAATCGCAAACAGGATGGCTGTCCACGTCGTCACCTTTGTGAGCAAGTTGGCGGTTCCACGTGGTCCAAAGGCGGTCTGCGAACCCTGCCCGCCGAATGCGCCAGCCAGGTCTGCACCCTTACCGGGTTGCAGCAGGATAATTCCGATCAGAACGAAACAAATAATAACGTGCAGGACGGTGAAAAAAGGGATCATTGCATTCACTTTCGATATGAAAAAACTTATTGTGCGCGGACGCGGCGAACAGCAACCTCACGGAAAACCATCTTTACCAAAAATCATTGGTGCGGAAGGGGGGACTTGAACCCCCATGCCTCTCGGCGCCACCCCCTCAAGATGGTGTGTCTGCCATTTCACCACTTCCGCATGGATTTTCTGCGTGGATCGCTAACCTCTAATATACCATCGCTATGCATGGCGATGCAGCTATGCGAACACTCTCGCCAGCTCCGCAAATTCTTTCAAATGGAGGCAGTGTTGGCCTTCGGGGGCTTCGCGCACGACCTCATGTTCCAGCACCCAGGTGTGCGGATGCGCAAGAAAAACGGCGTGCATGCCAGCCTCTAACGCGGGGTTGATGTCCGATTTCGGACTGTTGCCAATCATCCACGTTGAGCGAACGTCAAGTCGATGTTGATGCACTACTTTTCGATAGGCTTCAGGCGTCTTTTCTGCTGGGATTTCAACGGCCGAAAAATGTGCGCCTATATTGGAGCGCGCCAATTTTCCATTTTGCTCAAGGAAATTTCCCTTGGTCATCAAAATAAGTCGATGGCGCGCCGCCAGTATGGGTAGCGTCTCAGCCACGCCGGCCAGCAATTCGATGGCATGGTCCTCGACAACATGGGTGAAGCGAATGATTTCCTGCTCACGCTCTGCGGTGAGCGGTGCTGTGCTCAGAGACTCAAAACATCGCAGCAGAGAGCAGCGAAAACTGTGCAGGCCATAGCCGTACTCGCGGATGCTCTCCTGTTCGACTTTATTGAGGAGTTCCCGCACCTGCTCTCGAGAATAGTGCCGATGATTCAGATGTTCAATGAACGAAGCGATTGCTTTTTCAAAATATAGGTTGTTTTCCCAAAGAGTATCGTCCGCGTCGATGAGTAGCGTTTGTCCCGAGGCATAGCGCATGGGTGAAGGCGAGGAGTAATGATTGGGCGAGGAAGGCATTCGATAGCGCTGCCAACAAGCATAACGTATTGCCGGTAGAGCAAAGCATGTCTCCAGGCAAATGTTTTGTTGCAGGCGGTTTCATGGCCGATGGTGCAACGTGGAACCCATCCCTCACATCTGAAATCAATGAGGTGACATAAAGTGTCCAATAATGACAACGCAGTGAAAGTGGTCCGGTCGGTGATTCAAGTGCTACACGATGGACAAAAAGGCCTGGCGACGATTGCGAGCGAATTGAAAGATGAGTCGGCCAAACATTTTTTTCTGGAAGAGACACAAATGCGCGCCAATTTTGCGGCTGAACTGGAGAACGAACTTCATCGGCTTGGTATCCATGATGTGAATGAGGGCGGAACTGTTGCTGGCACAGTTCATCGCGTATGGGCGGACGTGAAGTCGAAGCTGGGTGGCGGCGACCACACCTTGCTGGAGACGGCAGAGCAGGGTGAGGACGAAGCGAAACAAAAGTATGCGGAAGCTCTGAAGGAAACTTTACCCGGAACAGTCAGCGATTTGCTTCTACAACAGCAGGGCCATATTCTCATGTCACACGATACGATTCGCAGCCTGCGCGACAGCCACGCAAGTTGATAGGGGACACCTATCCCAGAGCATCTTTTCTGACTATCTTAGACGATTGCCCATAGGCTCCAATCTTGCTGCTACCGTAGCCCAAAATCTCATTCCCACCGATAGGTGCATAGGTGCAACGTGGAATGGTTTGTTACAATTCAATCACGGAACGGTCACGGTATTTAGCGCTTTACAGCAAGTGGTTGAACACAATTTGGGGACGTAGCTCAGTTGGTTAGAGCGCTGCCCTGTCACGGCAGAGGTCGCGGGTTCGAGCCCCGTCGTCCCCGCCATCATTCTGAGGGAGTTACAGAGTGATGGGACCAAAGTGACAAGCAAATGTGGGTTCGATAAGGGTGCAATAAGCTGAAAACTGCCCCAAATCGAGGTGGATACAACCCCTTGTTTCACCCACGACCTCTGCCCAAGTCGGAAAATCGACCGAAATGGAACCCGAAGTCATAGGCTCTGGCATCCTCACCGGGCTGCCTGAACAGGTGTTTCCACCTGCGCTGCAGCCGTGTTTGCCACCATCATCTTTACAACCTTGCTCTGTGCGGCGCGTTTGTTCGAGGTCACGGCTTGCGTATAGACCTCAAGCGTGATCCGGCTATTCGCGTGCCGTAAGAGCTCCTGGACGGTCTTGATGTCCTCGCCGTTCGCCTTCAGCAGAGTTCCGAAGGTGTGACGGAAGGTATGCCAACCGATTCGTTTATGAATACCGGTCTTTTTCGCAACCGGCCGGATGTAGCGCTTCATCAGGTTATCCGGCCAGTACGGTTGCTTGCCCCGCATGGTCGGACTGGCAAATACCCAATCACTCGGCATCGGATATGGACTGTTCCGTTGCCCTTCTCGCCCTTCTTCACTCTGCGTCCAAGCTGGTTCCACGCATACATTCCAGCCACTCGCGTAGCGTCCGGCTTCTGCCGTGCGATTTCGAGAATGTTGCCGAAGCTGTAGTTGTGAAACCGACTCATGGCGGTGAGATAGGCCGTGAGTGCGTCACTGTGTCCCGCCTCAAGCTGCTGGATGAGGGAGTCCACATTCTGCTTGATGAGTTGTTGCGTGGCAGTTTTTTCCTTACTGCCACGGTTGCCGTTGCTGCTGCGGTTGATGTTGCTTGGATATTCCATTGTTTTTGCCCTTCCTTGGTGTCCCGTTTGGGAGTGGTTTGTCCTTCACGAAGCGCAGCGGACAAACCCGGACAAACGGACACCAAGGCAGAACGAGGGCAGCGGAGGTGGGAGGCTGGAGGGTAGGCGCGGCAAGTGCCAAACACGCACCATCGTTTGGCACGCAGACGGCGCTTGCCCGAACGGACTCAAGAAGGCCCGTTCAGCGCGTTTTCTGCGCTGGGCCGCCACCGGAGCGGCCCGAAGTGGAAGAAAGCCGCGCGAAGCGCTTGCCGAGAATTTATCGTGAGCTGAAGTCTTGGGAAGGCGACCTTTTGATCCATTCAGATAAAACGGTGGGCTTATAGATACGTGATGCCCGCCGGGGGAGCGCTCGACGAAGAGACGCGCACCCTGATTTATCTTGCCTCGGCGCTCGCCGCCAGCAGTAAAGCCTGCATTCAGGCGATGGCTAACAAGGCGAAGATGCAGAGCATCGCGCCTGAGAAGGTTCTTGAAACAGTGCGCATCGTTCGCTTCGCGCTGGCGACGAAGATCGTTGGCGATGCGGAGCCGGTCTTCGAGGCGCTACAGAAGGAATAGCGAGAAGAAAGATGTATCATCGTGATGATTTCTATATGCCGCAAAAGTCGTCCGATGCCTCCAAGGAAGATGAATGCCTAGTGGTGGAGTGAAACGAACATGCTTCCAGTCAACAGAGGCCTTGAGGGTCCGATGAGAAAACAAAATAGCGTTCCGCTGAGGTGCCGCTCCGTGGCGCTTGCCATGTTCCTGCTCGCGGCCTTCGGGTGTGTGGTTTTCCATGCGGCGTCCTCTGCGGCGGAAGACCTGCAAACAGCCTACAAACAGGCTTCTTCCACTTCTCCGGCAATTGCCCAGGCGCGCGCGCAGTTGGATGCGGACCTGGCCGACAAACCGTTGGCGCGTTCAGCGCTGCTTCCCCACATCAATGCCGGCGCCAGCGGAGGCATGAACACAGGCCGTGTGACAGGCTTCGGCCCGCAGACGATTTCCACGGGATATCATTCCGATGTCTTCAGCGCCAGCCTGACGGAATCCATTTTTAACGGTCAGGCGTTCACGGCAATGAAGCAGTCGGACAGCCGCATTCGCGCCAGCGAAGCGGCCCTGGCGTATGCGCAGCAGGTGGTTACGCTGCAGGTGACGCAGGCGTATTTTGGCATTTTGCAGGCGGAAGCCAACCAGCGCGTGGCGCAACAGCAAATGGACCTGCTGCAAAGTATCGACCAGCAGACCCGAGCCAGCCTGCATGTCGGCAGCGGGGACATTATCTCGGTGCAGGAAACGCAGGCGCAGTTGGATTCCGCAAAGGCTGATCTGATTGCCGCGAACAATGCTGTCACGGTGGCGAAGAACCAGTTGGAGCGGCTGACGCACCAGCCGGTAGATACCCTGGAGGACGTTACCACGTTGCAGCCGACGGGTCCGCAGCCGGACACGATCGGGCCGTGGCTTGCGGCGGCGCTCAAGAACCAGCCGCTGCTGCGGCAGGCGCAAGCCACATTGAAAGTGTCCGAGCAACAGGTGCAGTATGCCAAGCGGGCGCGCTGGCCCACGTTGACGCTGAACGGCATTGGCCAGCACGCTGCGGGCACGCTGATTCCGCCGGTGGCCATCGACCAGATTGGCGGGTCGCTGAATTTGTCCATTCCGATTTATGAAGGCGGAGGCACGCGAGCGGGTATCCATCAGGCGGAGGCGCTTTCGAAAGCCAGCCGCGCCAACGTCGCCAATATCCAGGACCAGATCCAACTGGACACGCAAACCGCATTTCAAGATCTTCAGGACAGCGTCGCCCAGTTTCAGGCCACGCAGCAGGCGGTCGCTTCGGCCAAGGTGTCGATGGAGGGCACGCGCAAGGGGTATGAAATCGGCAGCCGCTCCATCATCGACCTGCTGACGGCAACGACAAACTACGCAGCCGCGCAGCGCAATTATTATCTGGCCCTGTACACGCAACTGGTCGCTCGAACGCAACTGAAGGCGGCAGCGGGAGTATTGACGCCGGCAGACATCGATGCCATCAACACTCTGCTGGAAAGCAGCCCTTCAAAGTAGGCAGCACCGCTGTTTCGTTGGGAGAACATCCATGGTTCCGGTCAAGAAACGCGTTTCGATTCTGGCAATTTTGGTCCTGTTTCTTGTTGTGGGCTTCTTTGCGTGGCGCTGGTTCCATGCGAAACACGCTCCTAGCGACGCCATCACGCTGTATGGCAACGTCGATATACGCCAGGTGGAACTGGCCTTCAACGACAGTGAACGCATTGACAAGCTGCTGGTCGATGAAGGCAGCGCCATCCATGCGGGCCAGTTGGTCGCTCAACTGGCGCAGCAGCGTTTTCAGGATGCGGTGGCACAGGACCAGTCCACCATGGCGTCGCAGCAGCAGGTGGTCGCGCGACTTCTGGCAGGCAGCCGCCCGGAGGAAATTGCGGAAGCGCGCGCGGATGTTGCCGCCGCGCAGGCAGATGTGGCGGCCGCACAAGCCAATGTCACGAATGCCGGACTGCTCTATCGCCGCCAGCAGACCCTGGCGAAACAGCAGTATGTTTCCCTGCAGATCCGCGACGATGCCGAACGCTCCTACCTGGCCGAGCAGGCTGACCTAGCGGCAAAGAAGCAGGCCCTGGCAGCCAAAGAGCAAGTGTTGCGGCTCGCCGTCATCGGCCCGCGCAAGGAAGACATTGCCGCGGCCCAGGCCACGCTCCAGGCCGACAAAGCAACTTTGGCTCTGGCACAAAAAGAGCTGACCGACACGCAGCTCTACGCTCCTGCGGATGGCGTCATTCAGGACCGCATTCTCGAGCCCGGCGATATGGCCACTCCTCAGACGCCGGTGTTTACACTCGCCCTCGACAACCCCGTCTGGGTGCGCGCCTATTTGCCGGAGCCGCAGATGGGCAAGGTCGCGCTCGGCATGCGCGCGTGGATCGAGTCGGACAGTTTTCCCGGACAACGATTTCAGGGCTGGATCGGCTTCATTTCTCCGGTGTCGGAATTTACGCCGAAGAATGTGGAAACCACGCAGCTCCGCTCGCAGCTTGTCTATCGCGTGCGTGTGTATGCCTGCAACCCTGACCATCGCTTGCGCCTGGGAATGCCGGCGACCGTCGTCATTCCGCTCAGCAACAATCCTCCTCACGCAATCGACGCCCATCCCTGCGAGACCAACTGACATGGATGCGGTGGTGGTCAGGGACCTGAGCAAGTCCTTCGGCAAGGGAACAGCCCGTAGAGACGCGCTAAAAAATATCTCCCTCGAAATTCCCGCGGGAAGCATGACAGCCCTTATCGGCCCGGATGGCGCGGGCAAAACAACGCTGCTGCGGCTGCTGGCCGGCATCCTGACGCCCGTCGCCGGCGAGATTCGCGTGCTCGATCATGCTTTGCCCAAGGAAGCCCTCGCGCTGCAAAGCCAGATTGGCTATATGCCGCAACGCTTCGGCCTGTATGAAGATTTGACGGTGGAGGAAAACCTCATGTTGTTTGCCGACCTGCACAGCATCCCGCATGAGAAGCGGGAGCATCGCTTCGCGGAACTGCTGACCATGACGGCGCTCGGTCCATTTCGCAAGCGGCTGGCGGGACAGTTGTCCGGCGGCATGAAACAGAAGCTCGGGCTCGCTTGTACCCTGATCCATCCGCCCCAACTGCTGTTGCTGGATGAAGCCAGCGTGGGCGTCGATCCCATTTCGCGCCGGGAACTGTGGAGCATCATTCAGCAACAGGTTGCCGCCCAGAAGGTGACTGTGCTGCTCAGCACCGCCTATATGGATGAGGCCGAGCGCTGCGATCATGTCATCCTGTTGCACGAAGGAGAAATTCTCGCGCAGGGAAATCCGGCGCAACTCGCCGCGCCATTCCAGGGCCACGCCTTCGTGCTGGAAAATATTCCCTCCGCGCCGCGCAACCTGCAGGCGCAGATTGCGCAACTGCCGGGCGTGGTGGATACGGTGATTCAAGGCGATGGATTGCGCATCGTCATGCAACAGGCCGCGCCGCCCGCATTGCCGGAAAACCTCACTGGCTACGGAACCCCGCAGCCAGTTCCAGCGCGACTGGAAGATGCCTTCGTCAGCCTTCTGTTCAGCCGCGCCGCTCGCCATCCCATTCCGTTGCCGCCGCAGCGGGACACAACCGGCGACCCTGCGGCCGTCGTCGTGGTGAAGGACCTCTTTCGCTACTTCGGCACTTTCGCCGCAGTCAAGAATGTCAGCTTCTCGGTGCGCAAGGGAGAGATTTTCGGCCTCCTGGGGGCCAATGGCGCAGGCAAATCGACGACCTTCCGCATGCTCTGCGGACTGCTGCCGTCCTCGTCCGGAACGCTGCGCGTTGCCGGCGTCGATCTGCGCACAGCGAGTGCAGCGGCCCGCGCGCGCATCGGCTATGTATCGCAAAAATTCTCGTTGTACGGCGCTTTGAGCGTGCAGCAGAATTTGTCCTTCTTCTCGGCCGCCTACGGTTTGCAAAATCGGCGCAGAAAAGAACGGATGGCCTGGGCGCTGGAAGAACTGGAACTGAAAAACTACATCGCCATGAATGCAGGGGAATTGCCGCTGGGATACAAGCAACGTCTGGCCCTGGCCTGTGCGCTGATGCATGAGCCGAGCATTCTTTTTCTCGATGAGCCCACCTCCGGCGTCGATCCGCTGGCGCGGCGCGAATTCTGGGCGCGTGTGAACGCCCTGGCGGAAGGCGGCACCACATGCCTTGTCACCACGCACTTTATGGAAGAGGCGGAATACTGCGACCATCTGGTGTTGATGTCGTTGGGAGAGGTCCTCGCGCAAGGATCTCCTTCGGAAATCAAGGAGAAGGTCCGCAGCAAAGACCGCCCCAATCCAAGCATGGAAGATGCTTTTATCTCCCTGATTGAAGAACATGAACATGTGAGCCGGAGGGCGTCATGAAGACCATGCGCCTAGTGGGCCTGATGCGCAAAGAAGTGTATGAGATTGTCCGCGATCCTTCCAGCATTGCCATCGCTTTTGTGCTGCCGCTGGTGCTGCTGCTCATCTTCGGCTACGGCGTCTCGCTCGATGCCCGCCGCATCCTGATGGCGGAGGTCGTCGATCATCCCACGCAGCTCACCGCTTCTTTTCTGGCGGAGCTGCAACGCTCTCCGTGGTTTCGTCCGACCATCTATCCCGACCAGGCATCGGCGGAACAGGCGCTAATGCAAGGACACGCCAATGCCATCCTGTGGCTGCGCAGCGACTTCACGCGCCTTTCCTACAGCACTGGCAGCGCGCCGATTCATCTCACCGTGAACGGCGTCGATGCCAACCAGGCACACCTCATCGAAAACTATGTCGATGGAACATGGCTGCTTTGGTTGCAGCAGGAAGCGACCCGGCAAGGCACACATGTAGCCACGCCCGTAATGGCCGACGCGCGCGTCTGGTTCAATCCGGCGCTGCGCAGCCGCGACTATCTGGTTCCCGGACTGATCGCCATCATTATGACGCTTATCGGAGCGTTGCTGACAGCGCTGGTTGTCGCGCGGGAGTGGGAGCGCGGCACCATGGAAGGCATCATGGTGACGCCAGTCGCCAGAACTGAAATTTTGTTGGGCAAGCTGATCCCATACTTCGCGATGGGGATGGGCGGAATGATGATGTCCACCGCCATGGCCGTCTTTTTATTCGGCGTCCCATTGCGTGGATCGCTGCTGGTTTTGTTCGGCACGGCGGCACTTTTTCTGTTGACGGCCCTCGGCATGGGATTAGTCATCTCCGTTCTGGCGCGCAGCCAATTTGTCGCCGCGATGATCGCCATTGTCACCACGTTTCTTCCCGCATTCATCCTGTCGGGCTTTATTTTTGATATTCGCTCCATGCCGCAGATCATTCAACTTCTCACCCACATCGTCGCAGCCCGCTACTTTGTGACCATCCTGCAAAGCACGTTTCTAGCCGGCGATGTGTGGCCGGTCCTGCTGCGCAACATGTTCGGGATGGGAGTCCTATGCGCGTTCTTTCTCGGCATCGCCCTGCTGCGCTTTCGCAAGAGGTTGGACTGATGCGCCTGATCCTGCAACGAGTGTTGGCGCTAACCGTCAAGGAGCTGCTGGCCCTGCTGCGCGATGCCGCCAGCCGAGCCGTCCTGATTGGCCCGCCAATTATCCAGTTGCTGGTCTTCGGCTATGCCGCCACCTTCGATCTGAAGCATGTTCCCTTCGTCGTTTACAACCAGGACCAGGGAAGGCTGTCGCGCGACTTCATCGCCCGTTTTGCAGGTTCTCCGAGCTTCAGTCTGATGCGCCTTGTACACAATCAGAACGAACTTGGTAACGCCATCGACGATAAGTCCGCGCTGATGGCCATGGACATCGGCCCGACATTCACCTCCGATCTGGAGCGCGGAAGGACGACTCACGTCCAGCTCATTCTGGATGGAAGAGATTCCAACACAGCGGGCCTGGCAATAGGCTATGCGCAGTCTATTGTGACGACTTTCAATGAAGCTCAAATCGCGGCGCACGGAGGCACCCCGCCCTCGACCGTATTGCTGGACCGTGCCTGGTTCAACCCCAATCTCGATTCGCGGTGGTTCATCGTTCCAGGCATCTGCGGCATCCTGACGCTGCTAGTCAGCATGTTGACGACGGGCCTCTCGGTCGCGCGCGAACGCGAGATGGGCACCTTCGACCAGCTTCTTGTGACCCCGCTGCGTCCCACAGAAATTCTTCTTGGCAAGGCCCTGCCTGGCTTCCTTGTCGGCTTTGCTGAAGGAACGTTCATCATTTTGGTGTCCATCTTCTGGTTCCATGTCCCGTTCACGGGCAGCGTTCTAGGGCTTTACAGTGGCCTGTTCTGCTTTCTTCTGGCGACGGTTGGAATCGGGTTGATGATTTCCTCGTTGGCTGTGACGCAGCAGCAGGGCCTGCTTGGCGTTTTTCTCTTCATGGTGCCGGCCATTGTTCTTTCCGGCTTTGCGACACCGATCGCCAACATGCCGCGGATTGTGCAGTACATCACATTGCTCGATCCGCTCCGATATTTCCTGATCGTGTTGCGCGGCAGCTTCCTCGAAGGCGCGGGGGCCTCGCTCTTCTGGCCGCAATATTGGCCGCTCGCCGTCATTGGC
>JAJYGR010000338.1 GCA_021790655.1 Acidobacteriota bacterium
TCCGAGATTCACTGCGCTGGATAAGGAGGAGGTAGCCATCGTGTACCTTTCACGGAACTGCCCGAACAGGTCGGTAAAATCGTCAGCTTCCTGAAGGGCTGTTTTAACCTTTGCGCGAGAAGAACAATGAAGGCAACGAAAGAAGTTGGTGTTGAACCATGCCTTAAGTCGTTTCGGGACAGGTCGATACAAAAGTTCCGATTTGGGACTCTCGTAAGAACAGAGATCGTATTGATAACGATTCGGCGCGCCATCCTGTAGCCGCTAGTAGGAAGAAATCATGTTGGCAGATTTTTCTACTTGCCACTTCGCTTTTCATTCGCTAGAGTGAATTCATGGCGATCACTCGGCGGCAAAAAGAAGTCCTGGATTTCATCCGAAATTTTGTGGAGCGGTGCGGCTACTCACCCTCTTTTGAAGAGATTGCACATGGGCTCGATCTGAGTTCCCTGGCCACGGTGCATAAACACATTTCCAATCTGGAGAAAAAAGGGTTGCTGCAGCGAGCGCATAACCGCAGCCGCTCCATTGATGTTTTGCCGGAGCGTAAAAAATCGACAATGCTTGAAATCCCCATGATGGGCCGCATCGCCGCTGGTCGCCCTGTGGAGGCAATGGAAGCGCAGGAGAGTTTATCGCTCAACGACCTCGTCGATAACAAGCCGGTATTTGCTCTGGAAGTGCGCGGCGAGTCCATGTGCGACGATCACATTATGCACGGCGATTATGTGCTGGTGGAGAAAGCGCAGACGGCGCGTCAGGGAGAGATCGTCGTGGCGCTGGTCGATGGCTCCGAGACGACGCTAAAGCGCTATTACCTGGAAGGCAACGTGGTGCGCCTACAGCCAGCCAACAACGAGATGGATCCCATCTATGTTCCCGCGGGACGCGTCGCTATTCAAGGTCGGGTCCTGGCGATTGTGCGAAAGTTTTCATAGGAAATCCAGCAGCGGTCCGCTGAAAGACCTGCATCATTGCGGAGTGGAAGGCTGCATCGTCGGACGCTCATCCGCGGAAGAATCGCCTGCATTGGAATCCGCACCCACGCGGCGCAAGGTCGGCTGGCGCGGGTTGGCGCCATTTTTTAGCGGGCGACGATTTTCCATGCGCGTCAGGCGCGCCTGAACATCGTGAAACTCGGAGGTGTCCACCACATACTCGGAGCGCGGAGGCAGAATCGTGGCAATCTCATGCTGTGTCTTCGCCACGCGAGCAGGGGTTTGCGGATGGGTCGAAAATGTTTTCGAGATCAGGCCCGGCTTGGTCTTCTGTAGCGCCTCGATTTTTTCAAAAAATGCGAGGAACTGTTGCGGATCGTATCCCGATTTATACAAATACTGCACGCCGAGCCAGTCGGCCTGCGCCTCAAAGTCACGCTGAAATTGTAGAAACGTCAACGGCACCGCAACCGCAGACGCTTCGTAGATTTCATAGCCCGTCATGCTGTAGCCGGTCAGCATGACGAGCGGCACCATACCCAGATCGGCGTAGTGCATTCGGGTCATCTCACGCGCCTGGTGGTGCGCGGCCACGTGGGCAATTTCATGCGCCATCGCTCCGGCCATTTCCGCTTCATTGTCCGCCGCGAGAATCAACCCGGAATTGACGAAAAAATAGCCCCCCGGCAGCGCAAATGCGTTGATCTCATCTGTATCGATCACCTTGATGGTGAATGGGACTTTCGCGTCGGAATTCTTCACGATGTTCTGGCCGATCCGGTTGACGTATTCCTCAATCACTGGATCGTGGATGACTTTTGCCGTCTTCATCACTTGCTGCGCAACCTGACTGCCCCACGTCATCTCCGTGTTGGTGGAATACCAGTTTCCCAGTCCCCTGCCGCCAATTTTGCGATGTCCAACCGCGTTTACATCGTTGATGCTGCCCCGCTTGACGCCGGGCATGGATTGGCCAGTGCTGGAAGACTGCGCGGTGTCGGTGCATGCTGAAGACGAATTGTGGGAATCCGTAGAGGGACACTGGCTGCTGGAAGTTGTTTGCGCGCAAACGTTTCGCGCTGCGGCGATGGATAAAACTGCGGCCGCAATCAAAACGGGCCATTGAGCGGCCAATGCAAATGTGCGTGGACGGGGCAGTGTCACCGAAAAGATTCCCTGAGAGTGGAAGGCTTCCAACACCTCCGGACCTCTTAGTTAGTATGCGCCATTCGGCTTCTTCCTCCAATCAACCAACTCAGTGGTCAACAACACAAAGGCCATTGGAAGAATCCAATGGCCTTTGTGTTGTTGAAGATGCTGCAAGCCTCAGTCGTAGTATTCCAATCCGAGGTGTGTGATCAAATCTTCGCCCTGAATATGGCGCAGCGTGTTCTTCAGCTTCATCGACTGGATGAACAAATCGTGCTCGGGATACAGACCTTCGGGTGTCATCGGCGACTTGAAGAAGAAGCTGAGCCACTCCTTCCGTGCGCTTGGCCAGGTCGAGCAGCAGCACCAAGTCGAGTACAATCGGCGCGGCCAGAATCGAATCGCGACAGAGAAAATCGACCTTGATCTGCATCGGGTATCCGAGCCAGCCAAAGATATCTATATTGTCCCAACCCTCTTTATTATCACCACGTGGAGGATAATAGTTAATCCTTACCTTGTGATAAATATCGCCATACAGGTCTGGGTATAAATCCGGCTGCAATATGTAGTCGAGCACACCAAGTTTCGATTCTTCCTTGGTCTTGAATGATTCAGGATCGTCAAGCACTTCGCCATCCCGGTTGCCAAGAATGTTGGTCGAGTACCACCCGCTGACGCCCAGCATGCGCGCCTTGAATGCCGGAGCCAGCACCGTCTTGATGAGAGTCTGGCCAGTCTTGAAGTCCTTGCCGCAGATTGGCGCGTTGTTCTTCCTGGACAACTCCTGCATCACGGGCAAATCGACGGTCAGGTTCGGCGCTCCATTGGCGAACGGCACGCCTTCCGACAGCGCCGCGTAGGCATAAATCTGCGAAGGCGCGATGCCGGGATCGTTCGCTTCCAGCCCTTTTTCGAAGGCCGCGAGCGATTGATGCACTGCCGACGGCTCCAGAAAGATTTCCGTCGATCCGCACCAGATCATCACCTGGCGTTCGGTCTTTTTCTTAAATTCGCGAATGTCCGCGCGGAGCTGGTCCGCAAGGTCGCGCTTGTTCTTGCCCTTTTTTACATTTGTCCCCTGCAGGCGCTTCACATAATACTGATCGAAGACCGCAGGCATCGGAGTGATGGATTCCAGGAATGGCCGGATCGATTGCAGCAAATCTTTGTCCAGGACCTTCGCGGTGCTGGCAGCCTCATACATGTTGCCGGGAAAAATGTCCCAGCCGGTAAAGACAACGTCATTCAAGTCCGCCAGGGGGACGAAGTCCTTCATCAGCGGGGTGCGCCCGTCAGTGCGTTTTCCCAGACGAACTGTACCCATCTGGGTGACAGACCCGATCGGTTTCGCAAGTCCTTTGCGGACTGCTTCTACGCCGGCCATGAATGTGGTCGCAACCGCACCCATCCCCGGCATCATGATGCCCAATTTGCCCTTCGCGGGCTCAATCTTTGCTACTCCAGCGGAGCTTTTCTCGCTGGTCTCGTGAGTCGCCATGCTTGGTCGGACCACCCTTCAGTGTTGGATTTTGCGTTGTAGAGAAGACACTCCAGTCTATCAGCGCAGCTTGCTTTCGC
>JAJYGR010000010.1 GCA_021790655.1 Acidobacteriota bacterium
CTGCGGAGGTGGTGGAGTCCAGCACCGTTTCCCTGGGGCAGTTGGCTTCCGAGCCGAAAAAATTGCTGGAGTTGCCCGGCATTGGCAAGGGGATGGCCGCCAACATCGTGGAACTGGAGCAGACCGGTACATTGACGCTGCACACGGAATTGCTGGCCCGCTACAAGCCCACAATGTTGGAGCTGTTGCAGCTGCCCGGTCTGGGGCCGAAGACGGTTGCGCTCTTCTTGGGATGCGCTCCAGATAGCCAGCGTGGATGAACTGGAGGTCGCCGCTCGCGAAGGCAAACTGGACAATCTGCCGCGGTGTGGTCCCAAGCAGGTCGCCAAGATTTTGCAGGGCATCGCCGACTATCGCAAACATGCCGGAAGATTTCATCTGGACGATGCGGAGATGGCTGCGGAGAAGCTCACGGAATATCTGCTTGGCTTGCCGGGCATTACAAGGGTGACACCGGCTGGTTCCCTGCGGCGTGGTCGAGAAACTGTCGGAGACCTCGATCTTCTTGTCACAGGGCCCGGTTGTGTCGAAGACAAAGTCAATGCGGTCGTCGAGCATGTTGCCGCCTATCCGCCCATTGCCGACCTGATCGCAAAAGGTCAGAACAAGGCGAGTTTTCATCTGCGCAATGGTTTGCAGGTGGACGTCCGCATGTTACCGGAGGAGAGTTATGGCGCTGCGCTGCAATACTTCACGGGATCCAAGATGCACAACGTGTCGCTGCGTCAGCGCGCGCTCAAACTGGGTTACACGCTGAACGAGTATGCGCTGGCGCGCCTTGACGACGGCAGTGTGCAGTCCAGCAGTTCAGAAGAAGAGATTTATGCAGCGCTGGGGATGGACTGGATTCCGCCCGAGCTACGCGAGAACCTTGGAGAGATCGAAGCGGCAGAGCAGCACCGCCTGCCGCGCCTGATTGAGCAGTCCGACATCCGGGGAGATCTGCATATGCACACCCATGCCACGGACGGGAAAAATAGCATCCGCGAGATGGCGGAAGCTGCCCTGGAGTGCGGTTACAGTTACATCGCCATCACCGACCACTCAAAAAACCTTGCCATGACCAACGGGCTGGACGATGCGCGCGCGATGGAACACGTGGAACGCATTCGCGCTGTAGATCGGGAGATGGCCCGCGAGATGGAAGGCCGCATACGAATTTTCTCTGGCATTGAGGTGGACATTCTAGCCGACGGCGCTCTGGACCTCTCCGATGAGGTCCTGGCGCAGATGGACATGGTGGTGGCCAGCGTGCACTCCCATTTCAGTCAGCCAGTAGAGCAGATGACGGAGCGCATCCTGCGCGCGGTCGAGAACCCGTACGTCCGCGTGCTGGGGCATCCCACGGGACGTCTGCTGCTGCGTCGTGAGGCGTATGCGTTGGATGTGGATGCCGTCCTCCGTCGGTGCGCCGAATTGGGCGTGGCGGTCGAACATAATGCGTATCCGGATCGGTTGGATCTAAATGACCGTAACTTACGGCTGGCAAAGGAATTGGGCTGCAAAATAGTAATCGATACAGACGCGCATCAAACCTCCCATCTGGATAAAATGCGTTATGGAATTCGTCAACTGAGACGGGCGTGGCTGCGCGCTCAGGACGTACTGAATACCCGGCCTGCCGAGGAACTGGTACGACAATTGCGACCCCGACCCGTATAACTTTAATCTGCATTTCGTCAGATTCCGAGTAAACTGCTTGCAACATGAATTCGCCGCCATCATCCCCTCTCAACCTCAGTGTGCCTGAAATGGCGCAGGTGGATCCACAGAGTCCGTGGCGTCCGCTACTTGTTCCGGCAATTGTCGTGATCGTTGGACTTGTGATTGCAGGGTTCCTGCTCGCGCATTTCGGAAAAGCTAAGCCGGATGCCTCTGGCGCCGTTCTGCGGTTGGTAGTTTATCCGGTCCAGGTGGACTCGGGCGGTCCGGACCAAGACCCAGGCATGCCTGCCGGTTCGGTTGCCGAGCAGAATGAAACCGTATTGCTGGTGCAAGCGAGAGTTACGAACATCAGCCAGAAACCGCTAACGCTGTTCGACATGGTTTCCGATGTGAGGATGGGCGAAACAACCACTGAAAGCCCAGACGCGCTGCCAGAGGATATCGATCGGTTGTTTCTCAGGTTTCCAGACCTGGCCGCTCTGCATATGCAGCCCCTCCTTCGTCATCAGGTAATTGCACCGGGTCAGTCTGCGGATGGCCTGCTGGTTTTCAATTATCCGTGGAATAAACAGCAGTGGGACCAGCACAAGAAAGCGCAGATCATCGTCAGTTTCGTCAATGGACGTTCCCTGGTCCTGCCGCTTCCATAATGAACGCTGGGTAGATGCCCAATCAGGGAACACTGGGTTGTGGCGCATTTTTCGGCGTCGATAAGTATCCGGAAACCTGATTTTTCTCCACCTGGTTGACGACGATTTCAAAAAGCCTGGGTTGTTTGCCGCTGTAAAACTGCAAAGGCTCGTCCATCTGGCGATTTTTCTTTTCCAGCGTATTGTCGTCCGACATAACTTCCAGAGTGTAGCGAGAGTGTTTAGCGTCTGCCTTGCGTAGCTGGAGCTTGATGGTGGAAATGGCCAGCGGTGGCTGTCCTTTGCGCAAGGTAAATTGAAAATAATCCCGGTCTCCCAGGTGCTTCAAGTAATCAAGCTGGGCTTGATTCTTTGCAATCAGTCCGCTTTGCACGCCGAGATCGCCAATCGCTGCATGGAGTTGCTGTTCGGTATTTGCGAGTTCCTGTTTGGTGTTGGCGACGTCTTGTTTCACCCCACCGACATCCGTTTGCACGTTGGAAATGGCGCTGGAGACACTGCCTACTTGTTGGCGCATCGCATTTTCCTGTTGGGTCAAACGGCTGGTTTCCATTTCCTGCTGGTGGAGAATGTCCCGAGCGCGCAACTCAATCTGGCGTCGCGTAATACCGACTTTGGCGCCAAAGGCGTCGGTGGCCGCGAGGAGTTGTCTTTGCGTCTCAGCCTGTTGCGCTGCCAGTTCCGCGGATTGCTCTTTCGCGTGGCGGAGCTCGACTTCTACCCGCGATAGCCGACTCTGGAGTAAGTAGATACCAGCCAGGCTCCCCAGGGCGATGAGAAGGGAGAGCCCGATAATCAATAGCAAAAATCCTGTTGGAGACCGTTCCTCCGAATAAAATTCATCCTCTGTCATGTACAGGTTGCTCCTGAGCGTTCAATTCGACCCGATTGGGCATAAAAAAAGGATTCAGGCAGCAAGTGTACAAGTTCATATCACACACTAGATTTTCACAAATTCATAGCTCGTACAATCATCTGTAGGGTAAATGCTTGCATGAACAGACCGCGTGTATGAGTAGATTACGGACGAGCGACGTTGTCATTGCGGGTGGCGGAATCATCGGTCTGTCCCTGGGGCTGGAATTGCTTCAGCGCGGACTCTCTGTTGTCGTCCTGGAACGCGATCAAGCCATGCAGTCCGCGTCCTGGGCTGCTGGAGGTATGCTGGCCGCGCGCGATCCGGAAAATTCTCCTGCTCTTTTACCGCTTTCCTTGCACAGCCTGGCGTTGTATCCCGCGTACCTGGATCGAGTGCGGACACTTTCTGGCCAGCCTGTTCCCATACGGACCCGGAGAACACTTCAGCAGGTAGGGCCATCGTATTCCGCAGGTGCCGATGTTACTTTT
>JAJYGR010000048.1 GCA_021790655.1 Acidobacteriota bacterium
GGGAAATTCTTTACAAATCCACTCGGCAGGTATGGGCGCATCGAAGGCTCGATGGCGGCGAACTGGCTTCCCCAAGCGACCGGCGAGGATTACGGCACGCAGACCAGACTGCGGGCCGGGCGGACCTTCGGGCAGGTTCCGTTCGACGATTTATACATGCTTGGATTTGATCGAGACAATGTTCTGTGGATGCGTGGACACAATGGACTAGTGAATGGACAGAAAGGCAATGCGCCGCTGGGAAGAAGCTTCATCCTCTCCAACTCCGATATCGAAAAAGTCGTGTACCACGATGGCCTGTTTCTTTTAAAGGCAGGCCCATTTCTCGATACCGGTGATATTTACGATCCTTCCGGATTTTTTGGATCGCCAAAATGGCTGTCGGACACTGGCCTGCAAACCACGGTACGAGTATTGGGAAGTTTTGAAGTCGTTATGGGATACGGCAAGGACCTTCGCTCCGGCGCCAATACGTTCTACTCCACCGTCTCTCGATAATAGCTGCACGTCCCGCAGTATTCCCATGACCGCAGAGATTCTATGTGCGGGCATTGCTCGCGCCGCGGGCAGATGCTTTGCGGCGTTCCTTACCGGCTACGGCGGCAAGCGTCGACACTTTTTCTACCGGACGCTTCTTCTTGTCTTCATGCGCAACCAACAGCGCTTCCAACTGTTGGATGAGGGCGTGGCTGTTCATCGGCTTGATTAGGAGTTCATCGGCGTCGGCGCCGCGCCAGGTTTCATCGTCCAATGGAAATGCGGTCAACAGCGCCACGGCCGGCAGATACGGAGCATTCTTGGCAGACCGCGCTACTTCCAGTCCGGCCTCCTCGTGCTCCATGCGCATGTCGGTAATGACCATTTGATAGATGGAATTTTTCAGCTTTGCCTTGGCGTCACGCGCAGAGGAGGAAGTCTCCACCTCAAAGCCATGGATTTCGAGCAGAGCTTTCAAGGTAAGCAAAATTGCTGGCTCATCGTCCACCAAAAGAATACGGCGTTTCATGATCGTGTCGTTCCCTTCTGTACTGGGTATCGTATGCCTATTCGATCGCCAATGTCGATATTAAAAAATCTTGCTTTGAAAACGCCCCCTGGGTCCCTGTCGATATATCCCACCATTGCTACACTGGCTAAGTGGCAGAATATTACGTCGAAAATTTCGGCTGCCGCGCCAGCCAGGCGGATGGAGACGCCATCGCAGCGACCCTCGAAGGCCTTGGCGCGCTCCCATCCGACGGCCTGACCCAGGCCAGCGTCGTGGTGGTAAACACCTGCTCCGTCACAGCGGAAGCGGACCGCGGCGCCCGTGCCTACATTCGTCTCGCCCAGCGCGCCAACCCGCAGGCCCGTATCGTAGTCACCGGCTGCTATGCGCAACGAGCGCCGGAGGAAGTCGCCGCGCTGCCGGGTGTGTTCGCTGTGGTTGGCAACAGCCATAAAGATCAGGTGGCCTCGGTCGCTTTGAACGGGACGCCGCTGAACCTTGCTCCAATCTCCAACTCGGCCAGCGGATTTGTGCCCCTCGCGGACTTGCAGGCACCCACCCAGGCATCGAATTTTCAGACCTCAGCTTTTTGTCAGATCAGCGATATCTTCGCGCACACGGACTTTCAAATGCCCTCCTTTCCGGCCTCCGTGCTGCATCGTCTGGGAGATGCCAACGCGGCCCACCGCACGCGCCCATCGCTCAAGATTCAGGACGGCTGCGGCAATCGCTGCACCTTTTGCATCATTCCCTCGACGCGTGGCAACAGCCGCTCCCAGTCACGGGAAAATGTGCTGGCTGCGGTGCAGGAGTTTGTTGAGGCTGGCGGCAAGGAACTGGTCATCTCCGGCATCAATCTGGGCCGCTGGGGGCGCGATTTGACGCCGCAGGGTCGTCTGGAAGACCTGCTGGCTGAAATCTTCGAGACGACCCCCCTGCCACGCTTACGCATCAGCTCCATCGAGCCGATGGACTGGACGGACGGCATTCTCGCGCTGCTGCGACGATGGGGAACGGGCGAGCATCCTCGCTTTGCCCGACATGTCCACCTGCCATTGCAGTCCGGGTCGGATGGAGTTCTGCGACGCATGCATCGTCGCTACCGGCCATGGCACTATGCGGAACGGCTGGCGGCGGTGCGAGCTGCCTCCCCGGACGCAACCCTCGGCGCGGACGTGATGGTGGGCTTTCCCGGCGAGACGGACGCTGAGTTTCAGGAGTGTCATAACTTCATCGCCGCCCAGCCGTTGACGTATCTGCATCTATTTCCATTTTCCGCTCGCCCCGGCACGCCGGGGTGGGAGATGCATCGCCAAAGCCCTGTCGGCGGGGTCGCGGTGCGGGAACGCATGGCGGCTTTGCGGACGCTGATCGACCGGAAAAATCTGGCTTTCCGTAGCAGCTTTATCGGGCGTGAACTGAGCGCCCTTACCTTGGTCTCCGACACAGCGACAACGGCCCGGCAGCGGAGCATCGCGATGACGGACAATTTTCTTCCCGTCGAGATCGATGGCGTTTGGGCGCCGAACGCGCTGTTGACGGCGCAAATTACAGCAGTCGCCACGCAGGGATTGCAGGCAATCATCGTAACCGCAAGAAAGCCTGCAACCTCTGGCGCATCCACATCATCTCTTGAAACAACAGCGAAATGTTATACTCACGAAGCGAGGCGTAGTCTCGCGCATTTGGAGGCGGCCCATCGATAAACGTTCTGCGAAACAATTTATCCGCATCAACGATCGGATACGCGCGCGTGAAATTCGCGTAATTGACGAAAATGGCGAACAGCTCGGCGTTCTTCCACCGTTTGAAGCCCTCAAGATCGCCCGCGAGCGCGGTCTGGATCTGGTGGAGATTTCGCCCAACGCCGTCCCACCGGTTTGCCGCATTCAGGATTACGGCAAATTCCTCTACGAAAAAGACAAGAGCGAGCGGGCGGCGCGCAAGAAGCAAAAGGTCATCATCATCAAGGAAGTCAAGTTCTCCGTCACAGTGGACGAGCACGACTACCAGACCAAGAAGAACCAGGCCATCCGCTTTCTGCACGACGGCGACAAGGTCAAGGCGTCTCTGCGCTTCCGCGGCCGCCAGATGGCCCATCGCGAGCTTGGGTACCAGATCATCAACCGGCTGATTCAGGATGTCGGCGAGGGTGCCATCGTGGAATTCCATCCCCGGATGGAAGGCACCACGCTGCACGCAATTCTGGCGCCGGGCAAGAAGGTAGAACTGCCCAAAAAGCCGGACGCCGCCAAGGCGGAACAAGCCCAAAAAGCTGCTGCGAAACCAGCCGAGGCCGCTGAGCCGGAACATACTCCAGCCGCACAGGCCTGATTTCAGTTCACTGCGAATGCATTCAGAAATTCTGAAAGAATTTGAAAGCCGCAGCAACATGTACCACTGGCACCTGTTGCTGCGTGTCTCCTGTCTTTTCCCGTACCGAAAATAAGCCTACCCGTTTATTATCGCGTATCGTGAAATATCATTGCTGTCCGGTTTAATTTAGCTTTATCGCCGTCAAGCTCATTGGCGCGTGTGGTTTACGGCGATTTCCGCGTGGTGCATACGCGCTTCAGCCGCTGGGCCGCTCGCGGGGTCTGGAAGATGGTTTTCGATCATCTGGCCAGGGATGCGGACAACGAATATGCCATGATCGACTCCACCAT
>JAJYGR010000304.1 GCA_021790655.1 Acidobacteriota bacterium
GCCACCGGCATTGGCGAGTTGCTGGATGCTGTATTCGCCGTCTTGCCGGAAGACGATTTTCCTTCCGCATCCGATGACGAAGAGGAAGAAGACGATCTTGCACAGGCTGCTTTAGAAGATGAAGGCGCGGATGAGAATGAGAATGAGGATGAGGACGTTCCAGAGGTCCCTGCGCGCGCTCCCGACGAAGTGAGTGTAGCGATCATCGGCAGGCCGAACGTGGGCAAAAGCACTCTGCTGAATGCCTTGACGGGGACCGCGCGCGCCATTGTTTCTCCGGTTGCAGGCACGACACGCGATGCTGTAGACGAAATGGTCGAGCGCGACGGACAGAAATTTCGCTTCATCGATACCGCCGGAATCCGCCGCAAGGGAAAAACGCATGAGATGGCGGAGAAACTGTCCGTATTGATGGCCCGCAAACATTTGGAAGCGGCAGATGTTTCGTTGCTGGTGATCGATGCCTCGGCTGGCGTGACCGCAGCGGATGCTACGATTGGCGGCTATGCCCATGAGAGCGGCCGGTCGATGGTCATTGTTGTGAACAAGTGGGACTTGATTACTTCAAAACGTAGCGACGGTAAACCCGCTGCCGATCTCAAAGTCTTTGAAGAACAACTGCGGTATGCGTTGAAGTTTCTCAGTTACGTTCCGGTGATTTTTGTCTCGGCCTCCGAGGGCCAGAATATCGACCAGGTGTTCGCGACCGTTGTGCGCGTGGCCGCTGAACGCCAGAAGCGTATTGGGACAGGGCAGATGAATCGCTTCATCGAGCGAGTGGACTTTGAGCGAGCGCCGGTGCCGATGTCGCGGCGGATGCGGATTCTTTACATGACGCAGGCCGGGACCTCGCCGCCGACTTTCGTTCTGTTCACGGACAAGGACGTGAAGCTGCACTTTTCCTACGAACGCTTTTTGGAGAACCAGATTCGCGAGGCCTTCGGCTTTGAAGGCTCGCCCATTCGCTTCAAGATACGGGCGCGGAAGCCACGTTCGCAGCGATAATTTTTGTCGATCGAGCTTTGTTGTTTCCCCGGCCCTATTGGGATGGACGAATTTTCCCCACGCGGACCGTAACTGACGCGGCGCATGGGCACCCGAATGCAATGCTTGCCCCGGACAGTTCGCTCGAAAGGCCAAGAATGTTATTCGTTGCAAAATTTCGGGCTGCCTGATATTTGTGGTGTGCCTGCCTATGCGACGAATATTGTTCTCGCTTTTGACTTTGGATGGTAGAAGGATTGCATCCTCACTCCTTCTACTGCCTCTGCTTGCGTTCAGCGCGGTGGCGCAAAACGCGCCCGCGCCGACGACGAACATCACCCTCGGCCAATCCATCGTCGCGCTCAACGGCCCGTGGAAGTTCCACATTGGTGATTCGCCGATTGACCCCCAGACAAGCAGACCGGAGTGGGCCGATCCGAACTTCGACGACTCGCAGTGGGAGACGGTAGACCTGACGCCAAGAGCGGGCAGCTTCGATCCTACCGCTGGATACTCCGGCTACGTGCCCGGCTGGACGGCCAAGGGGCATCCCGGCTATTGGGGCTATGCCTGGTATCGCATCCGGGTCAGTACAGCAGCGCGGCACGGACAAAAGCTGGCTCTGGCCGGTCCTGCGGACGTGGATGACGCCTACCAGGTCTTTGCCAACGGAAGACTGCTAGGCAGCTTCGGCAAGTTCAAGGCAGGAAGGAGGCGACCGGTGATCTATTACTCCCGGCCAGCGATGTTTCCGCTGCCGCAGCCAGAGGCTGGCAATAACGGAGACGCGGCCGCGCAGGTGCTGGCCTTCCGCGTCTGGATGGAACCCAACACGCTGAGGTTCGAACCCGACCCCGGCGGCATGCACAGTGCGCCGCTGCTGGGACAGGCTGGTGTGGTAACGGCACAATACAAACTGGCATGGCTGGAGGTCGTCCGCTCTTACTCATTCAATGCGATCCTGGCGGTAATGTTTCTCCTGCTGGCGCTGATGGCCTTCAGCCTGGTCCTGTTGGACCGATCCGATCCGGTCTATCGGTGGCTGGCGGGGGTCTTTCTGCTGACCGCAGCGAACGCAGGCAACGCGTGCCTTGCCGTCTGGACGCAGTTGGAAGGCGGGATAACGTTCAACGTAGCGCAGGAGGTGTGCGTGGGACCGCTGATCACGGGCGGATGGGTGATGGTGTGGTGGATCTGGTTCCGCCTGCGCCGCCCGGCGTGGATGCCGAAACTGGTCGCCGGGCTGACCCTCCTGTACATGCTCTCCCAAGCGTTGGGACAAGATTTCTTCTTCACCGCGATTCCCCACCCTGTCGGCGTTGTCTTTCACTCGGTCTCGCTGGGCATCCGGCTGCTGTTCCTGCTGTTGCTGGCCGGCATTGCCGTCGAGGGCGTCCGCCAGCAGGGGTGGGAGGGAGGGCTCGCGCTGCCCGCCATGCTGCTGGTGAGCATTGCCCAATTTGAGAATGATCTGGGCATCCTACACATCCGCACGTTCTGGTTTCCCTTCGGCGCGCAGGTCTCGCTCGGCCAGATCGCCGACATCGCCCTTGCGGCGGCCATCTCTGCCCTGCTGCTCCGCAGATTGCTGCTCTCCCTGCGGCAGCAGCGCGAGTTGGCGCTGGATGTCAAGCAGGCGCAACAGGTGCAGCAGGTGCTGATCCCCGCCGAACTGCCGCAGGTGCCCGGGCTGGCCATCGAAAGCGAATACCGCCCCGCCCGCGAGGTCGGCGGCGACTTCTTCCAGATCATCCCCCACGAGAGCGACGGCAGCGTGCTCATCGTCGTCGGCGACGTGACCGGCCACGGTCTGCAAGCCGGTATGCTGGTGGCTCTGATTGTCGGCGCGATCCGCAGTACTGCAGAAACCACCGCCGATCCGCTTTCCATGATAGAAGCGCTCAACCGACGACTCTGCGGGCGCGGCCATGCCCACGCGACTGGTCTGGCGCTACGCATCGCATCCGATGGCGCGGTGACGCTCGCCAACGCCGGACATCTGCCGCCGTATCTCAACGGAAAAGAATTGCCCATGGAAGGCGCACTGCCGCTGGGCATGTTCGAAAGTGCGGAGTTTTCGCTGATGCAATTCCATCTGAATGAAGGGGATCGGCTCATACTCATGTCTGACGGCGTCGCCGAAGCCCAAGACGAGGAAGGCCACCTTTTTGGCTTTGAGCGCATAAACGAGTTGCTTCACCAACCCATCACCGCTGCACAAGTGGCAACCGCCGCGCAAACCTTCGGCCAGCAGGACGACATCAGCGTGCTGCGCATTGTGCGCGAGCCGCAGCCTGTAGAGCGAGTGGATTCCCAGCCAGCGATGTCTTTCCGATAACTGCGGGTGCTTACGCGCTGCCAGAATGTATCAAAATCGGTTGCCTCTGCCACCATGCGTCGAAGTGCGCCAGTGCGCGTTCACATTGCAGCTTGTGGCGCTCCCGCTTGTCGCGAATCTTGCGACGCAGTTCTTCTTCCAGCGGCTCCAGCAGGTCGAACGTGATGTTGGCGGGCTGGAAATGCTTCGGGTCTGCATGCGTGATGTAATGCACCAGCGAACCGTGTCCAGTGGCGCGTGGAATCGCTTCCGGCTCTGCTCCGTGCGCCAGCGCTGCCGCGTAGATGCCAGCCAGCATTCCCGTCGCAATGGATTCCGTGTAGCCCTCCACGCCAGAGATTTGCCCGGCGAAAAGAACCTGCGGATGGTCGCGCAACTGGAGCGTCTCCGTCAGCAGGCGTGGCGCGTTGATATAAGTGTTGCGATGGATCTGACCGTAGCGCAGGAACTTCGCGTTCTCCAGACCGGGAATCAGACGAAACACGCGGGCCTGTTCGCTGTACTTCAAATGATTTTGAAAGCCAACCAGATTGTAGGAGTCGGCGCGAAGATTTTCGCAGCGTAACTGGACCACCGCCCAGGGCGTTTTTCCAGTGCGCGGATCGCGCAGTCCCACGGGCTTCATCGGGCCGAAGCGCGGCGTGTCGCGTCCGCGCCGGGCCAACTCTTCAATCGGCAGGCAGCCTTCGAAATAGGTGAGCTTCTCCCACTCCTTTTCGTTGACGGATTCCGCCGAGACTAATGCGTCATAAAAACGGTCATACTCCTCGCGATTCATCGGGCAGTTGATGTAGTCCGCCGTTCCTTTGTCCCATCGCGCCGCCATGTAAACGCGGTCCATGTCGATGCTTTCCGCCTCGACAATCGGACTGATGGAATCGTAAAACGCGAGATGCTCGCTGCCCGTAAGCTGCGCGATCGATGCGGAGAGTGTGGGCGAAGTCAGCGGGCCGGATGCAACGATTGTCCAGCCGTCCGTGGGGTCGAGAGCAGTGACTTCTTCGCGATGCACGGTGATGCGGGGCTCGGCGGCAATCGCTTCGGCGACCAGACGCGAGAACGCAACGCGGTCCACGGCGAGCGCGTGGCCTGCGGGTACGGCGCTAGCATCCGCGGCTTGTAGCAGAACGGAGCCAGCACGGCGCATCTCCTGTTTCAGCAACCAGGGAGCGGTGTGTTCGCTCTCGGACTTCAACGAATTGGAGCAAACCAATTCGGCGAAGTCCGCCGTCTGGTGCGCTTCGGTAGAACGTATGGGCCGCATCTCGTAAAGATCGACATGGCAGCCGCGCCGTGCTGCTTGCAGTGCTGCTTCCGGGCCAGCCAGTCCCGCGCCGAGGACGCGAATGTCTGGATTTTCAGAATTCATAGAATGAGGCGTATATATCAACAGTAGTCTTAAATTTATATTGCATTTGTTGCGATTGTTGCTTCCCCAAATTTTAATGATGCTGCTTTATAGTCTTGGCCTGCTGGCCGCAATTATTCTCGCGTCGACTTACTGGCTGCTCCGCATGGCGTGGAGCGGACGATACCGCGACGGCCTCAGTCAGCGCCTGGGTTGGATTTCGCGTGAGCTTCGCCAATTCGTGGGCCAGAGGCAGACGATCTGGATCCATGCTGTTTCTGTCGGAGAGACGATGGCGATCGGTCGTCTGGTGGAGCTTCTCGATGGGCTTGATCCAGAGTTGCGCGTCGTGATTTCCACCACCACGCGCACTGGACAGAAGCTGGCGCAAGACCGCTTCGGAGCCACACGCGTCTTTTACTACCCACTTGATTTCGCATGGATCGTTCGGCGCTATCTGCGAGTTGTGGGGCCTCGTGCAATTGTTCTGGTGGAAAGCGAACTGTGGCCGCGCATGATAGTGGAAGCAGAGCGCGCTGGAATCCCAGTAATCGTGGTGAATGGCCGCATCTCGGATCGTTCGCTGCCGAGATATCGCGCATTGCGGCGATTATGGAGGCCTTTTCTGCATAAACTGACCCTGGTGTTGGCGCAGAGTGAAGTCGATGAGAAACGCTTCATCGCCATTGGCGTGCCTCCGGACAAGGTGCGCGCGGTTGGCAATCTGAAATACGATGTGCGCGCAGTTGGAACATCGGCCATCACGCGAGAGCTGCGCGCGCATTTGCCAAATCCAACAAAAATTCTCGTAGCTGGCAGCACGTTGGAAGGGGAGGAGGAATATCTTCTTGACGCGTTTCGTGAATTGCTCGTGCAGTTTCATGCACTCATTCTGGCCCTTGCTCCGCGCCATCCAGAACGGTTCCGCGCAGTGAAAGAGTTGATCGAGGAAAAGAAGTTTACTTGCAATCTGAGATCAGCCTGGATGCAGCATCCGCAGGCAATTGCGCCGGGCAGTGTGTTTCTACTCGATTCCATGGGGGAGCTGGCTTCGGTGTATTCGCTGGCTTCGGTGGCTTTTGTGGGAGGAAGTTTGGTTCCCGCAGGCGGCCACAATCCATTGGAGCCAGCGCAGTTCGCGGCGCCGATTGTGATGGGGCCGTATACCGAAAACTTTCGCGGCATGGTCGGAATCCTGTTGGAACAGGAAGCTATCCGTGTAACTCCTCCAGAACGGCTTGCCATGGTCCTTAGCGAATTGTTGACGTCGCCGGAAGCAGCGCAGATGGGCCTTCGCGCTCTGCGCGTGTTCAATGAACACGCGGGTGCTTCTGAAAAATGCTTCCTGGCGATCAAGAAAATTCTGGCGGACAACAGCACCGCCTTGCCGCAGGAAAAGGCTGCGCAATCATGACACGGAAGTCTTTTGTGCGACGGGCTGTGTCGCCGCTTCTCTGGCCTATCGTCCTGCTATACGCCTTGGGTGTTCGGCTAAAGAACGCTGCCTATGTCTATCGCTGGTTGAAGCCGCAGCCCTTGTCATGGCCGGTGGTGAGTGTCGGCAATCTTTCCGTCGGCGGCACGGGAAAAACTCCTGTGGTGATGTTGCTGGCGCGTCTGCTTGCGGAACGCGGCTGGAGTGTCGATGTCCTGAGCCGAGGCTATGGGCGTCGCAGCAACAGTGTCGACTGCGTCGATCCGCAGGGCAGTCCCGCGGAATTTGGCGATGAGCCGATTCTGATGGCGCGAAGCGGAATTTCCGTATACGTCGGCGCTGACCGCTATCAGGCGGGCCTGTTGGCAGAGAAAGCTCCCGACCATGCGGAAGGGGATCGATGCAGGCTGCATATTCTCGACGATGGATTGCAGCACCGCAAGCTGGCTCGCGCAGTCGATATTGTGTTAGTGCAGCGCGCCGATCTACGGGACGAGATGTTGCCTGTAGGACGGCTTCGTGAACCGCTCTCGGCGTTGGAGCGCGCGGACATTGTTGTTTTGCGCGCAGAGGATGCGGACCTGGCCGACCGGGTAAGACTGCTGATGCGGCGGAAAGATCCCGATTGTATCTGGCTGATAGAACGCCGTACTACGCTTCCCGCCATGGAGCATTTCGTTTCCAACGCGGTGGCTTTCTGTGGGCTTGGCGATCCGGACGGATTTTTTCAGGAGCTTCGTCGGGCCGATATTCCAGTACAAAAGGAAATCGTCTTCCGCGATCATCACGTTTACACGAAACAAGACGTTGCGCGCTTGTTGACTGTGGCGCGGAGTGTTGGCGCAAAATGTTTCATAACCACAGAGAAGGACAGCGTGCGTTTCTCCGGCGCTTTGCGCGCGGACCTCGAAGCGGAATGCCCACTGATGGTCGCTGGCCTGGTTGTGTCACTTCAGGAAGAAGCTCGTTCCGTGGCGATGCTCGAAGAGTTATTGGCGCAGAGATTTCTAGTCTCCCACAGCAACGTGCGATGATGGATGCTTGCCAACAGAATCACAAAGTCTGCGTATCCTGGTTGTTCGCCTTGGCGCCATGGGAGATATTCTGCACGCGTTGCCAGCAGTGACAGCGCTGCGGGCCGCGCTACAGACGACACACCCTGCCAGTTGGCTTGGGTGGGCTGTCGAGCCGCAGTGGGAGCAGCTTTTATGCGCCGCCTCCGCACACCAGAAGGTCCGAGGGCCACAGATGCCAGTGGTGGATGTATTGCACCCCATACCAGCCAAGCTTTGGGCGCGCAACCCGCTTGCGCTCTCGACGTTGAGCGGGATTCGTGATGTTCGACGTGAGTTGCGCGCACAACGATATAACGTCTGCATCGACCTGCAGGGAGCTGTACGCTCGGCGTGGATTGGGTGCATGGCCGGTGCGGCTCGCATGATTGGAGAGGCCCACCCACGCGAGCCGGTGGCGCGCTGGTTTTTTCGGGAGCGTGTGGAAACTGTAGGAGTCCACGTCGTTGAACAGGCCCGGGAAGTGGTCGCCGCTGTGTTGGGAAATGCACTGCCGCAACATGCTGCTGATTTACCTGTTGATTCGGATGCGGAGCAATGGTGCGATCGCTGGCTGGCAGAGCGCGGAATTGAAAGGTTTGCCATTGTGAATCCCGGTGCTGGCTGGGGCGCGAAGCGCTGGCCTGCGGAGCGCTATGCAGCGGTAGCTGTAGAACTCGCGCAGAAGGGCTTCGCGACCGTTGTGAACGTGGGTCCAGGGGAATCGAAACTGGCGGAAGCGATCTGTGCTTCTCCGCAGGCCCGCGCATTTTCCATGAGCGGAAGCATCGGACAACTCATCGCTTGTACACGTCGCGCCAAATTGTTTCTGGGTGGCGACACCGGCCCACTGCATCTGGCTGCTGCGCTGCAAATTCCAGTGGTAGGCATCTACGGTCCGACAGATCCGGCACGCAATGGACCTTACGGAACGCGCGCGCGTGTGTTGCGGCATCCTGCAAGCAGACGAGACCACAGCCGGAGAAGTGAACCCGAGGCAGGCCTGTTGACGATTACGGTGGAAGATGTTCTGGACGCGGCGCAACAACTTCTTGAGGGGCCATCGAAGTCCGCATGAGTGAAGAAAACGCCAAGCAGAATTTTTATCAAAAGTGGAAACGGATCTCGCGACGGATTCGGGTCCCGCTGGGGTTTCTTTTTACAGTGCTGTATTTTTGGCTGGCGCGGCCCGACCTTGACTCGCTGCTGGGGAGCCTGGTACTGGTGGCGCCAGGGCTTGTTCTGCGCGGTTATGCCTCTGGCTACGTCAAGAAAAATGCCGAGTTGACGACAACCGGACCTTACGCCTACACGCGGAATCCGCTGTATTTAGGATCGATCCTGATTGCATTCGGCTTTGCCCTGGCAGCGCGCAATTTCTGGATCGCCATTGCGCTGGCGCTTCTATTTCTCGCTATCTACCTACCGGTGATCTATGGAGAAGAAGAATATCTGCACGCGCATTTCCCCGGTTATGACGACTATGCACGTCGTGTTCCGCGATTATTTCCACGTCTCAAAGTGCAACGCGACGTTGTTGTCGGCAGCTTTTCCTTCGAGCTTTATCGTAAGCATCGCGAGTACAATTCGCTTTTAGGTTCCATCGGCATCTATCTTGCCTTGATCGTACGGGTTGTCCTGTGGCGGATGGTCCAGTGGCGCTGATTCGTAACGGTATGGGTTGGTAAGTATTGCAATAGTGGTTGTGTGCGGGTTCCCTCTTTGAAGAGAATGAAGCGAAAATTTATAGCGATCTCCATGCTGGCATTCCTGCCAGGGCTTTACTTGTTGCCGACATCGCACGCGCAGGCGCCTGCCTTTCCACCGCCCAGCCAGATGTTCCCGGTCCCGACCAGCGAAAGCCTGACCTATGCAGTGGACTGGCGCGTTTTTCCAGCGGGGGCCGCCTCGTTTCATCTGAAGGCTGAAGGCCCGAATGAACACGTGACTGCAACCGCTGCGTCCATCGGCACTGTGAATCTTCTGTTCCCGGTGGCTGACCGATATGACAGCGTGTTCGATCGGCACACTGGATGCTCGTCTGAATATCGCAAGCAGATTCAGGAAGGCCGACGTCGCCTGACGGGCCTGATGCAGTTGGATTACACGCACCGCCTGCAAAAGTTGAGTGAAAAAAATCTTGTCACTGGAACTTCCAAGCAGCAGAACTCACCGATTCCCGGGTGCGTCACCGATGTGCTGTCGGGAATTTTCTATGTCGCGACACAGCCGCTTCAGGTTGGGCACGATATGCACTTTCCGCTGGCCGATGGGGGCCATGTTGTGGCCGTAACGATTAAGATCGAGGCGAAGGAATCCGTGGTGACGCCAGCCGGGACTTTCGCTACCATTCGCGTGCAGCCAACAGCCGACGTGGGCGTAGTCAAGAACCGCGGCACGATTCTGATCTGGTATTCCGATGATGTACGGCACATTCCAGTGCAGGTGCGCGCGCATCTCTTCTGGGGCACTGTCACAATGCGTTTGACGAGTGTCAGTAATAAATGACAGAAAATTATTGAAGACGAAATCTCTCCAGCATTAACCGTTGCAGCCGGGGGCCGTAGATCAAATTATAAGCAAGCTCCTTGTCTGGAAACATGGTCAATGCGGCGCGTCGGCTATTGCCCACCATCTCTGCCGCTTCGTCGACAGTCAGGCTTGCATCCTGGCCGATCACAGACATCACCATGTTCATCATCATTTGCAGTCGACGAAGCTTGCGGGCTTCTTCCTGGATTTCCGCTTCACTTTGTGGGGGAGATATAGTTTGTCTATCGGATAATACGTTTGCGTCGGATTGAGTAACGTTTGACCCCATGTGGATCTCCCGATCGTTTTGGTCCTGTTGAAGGTGATTCGAACCGGCAACGCTTTCTGCTCATAATCCTACAGCCGATGCCCGATGTCAAAATATTTTCTCGCAATTGAAGTTGCTACATCATAAATACGGCTGTGAGTCAGCGCAGAGCATCCATGGCGGGTTGAATAGTTTTTCCGTTCAGCAAAAAACTGCTGAGCCCCAGCGTGTCCGTGCGATAGACCCGCACATGGTCGGTTGCAAGCGCATCCAGAACGGAAACGCGAGGATGCCCGAACGGGTTGTGGCGACCGACAGAAATAACTGCGTAAGTGGGATGAACAGCAGCAAGAAACAGCGGAGTGGTCGAAGTATTGCTCCCGTGATGGCCAACTTTTAACAGTCCAGCCGATAGCGGCTCGGACTCGACCATACGCTCTTCCACGGGGGCCTCCGCATCGCCTTCGAGCAGTGCGGCTGTAGTCTTGTAGCGCAGGCGCATGACCAGAGAATCGTCATTGGAGGCAAGGCGGCCCGGATGATAATCCTGTTGCGGCGCAAGAATGCGTACGTGAACGCCGCCAAACAGAAGGCGCTCGCCAGCGGTTTCGGATTGGACGAGAGTTTTTTCCTGCGCTGCCAGTGCCAGTAAAGCACGATAGTCTGGCGTCAGGGGATTGTTGCCAACCCAGAGGACTTTTGGATGAAAATTCCGCAGGACCGCTGGCATGCCGCCCATATGGTCGCTGTGCGCGTGCGTCAGCGCGACGGCATCGAGCCGGCGAATGTGCCGCCACCAGAGATATTGCGAGACGACATCCTCACCAATATCAAAGTGCGAATCCTGTGTGCGTGGGCCGCCGATGGGCCCTCCTGCATCCACCAGAAGGGTCTGTCCATCGGGCGTGACGATGAGCAGGGAATCCCCCTGGCCAACGTCAAGCGCGGTGACCTCCAGCACTCCTCGATGGAAAGCGGGTCTTTGCGGCCATAGCACCAGCAGAGAGCCGACGAACACCAGCGCGAGCGCGCCCACCCGCCAGCGCGCAGATTTGCGAACCAGCCATAGCGCGGCAATCCAGGCCGCGGCGAAACTGAACTCGGACCATGTGGGCGGGTTGGGCGTGCGAAGCCCGGAGGCAGAGGGGTTCCCAAATAGATGGATCAGCCAGGAGATGGCATGGAGCAGCAGCGCAGTCAGCGATCCAGTGGGGACCGCCAGCGCAGGATGAATGCAGCCGAGAAGAAACGTAAGCAGCCCCAGCGGCAACAGGAATGCCAATAGCGGCAGGCCGAGAAGATTGGCGGGAAGCGCAACCAATGTGATGCGATGGAAATAGACCGCCATCGGCAGCACCATCGCCAGTTCTACGATCAGCGCCACGGCCATCGCCTCGGCAAATCGAAGCGTCCATCGCGCCATTCCAAAGGGAATACGCCACGCCCAGTGTGTACCAATCAATGGTCGCAGAGCATATACAAACATCCGCAACGAGACGCGCAACTGGGCGACACGCGGCGACAGGAATGGATCGAGGGAGAGTTGACGCGGCAGGCGCACACCGCGCAGATACGGTGCCAGTGTTGCCTCGATCAATGGCGCAGCGACACCGGCGATGACCAGCACGGCAAGAAAAGTCATCTGGAAGCTGGAACTGAACAGCGCCGCAGGGTCGAGAGCGAGCACACATAAGGCAGCGATACCAATTGCGTTGAGCGCCGCGCGTTCGCGATACAAAATCCTGCTGAACAGATAGACCGCGCTGAGCCACAGCGCGCGCTGCACAGGCGGCGCAAAGCCGGTCAAAAACGCATAGGGGAGAGAAAGTGAAAGCGCCACGCATGTGGCCGCAAGCGGACCCATGCGCAGCTTGCGGGCCAGCCAGAAAATGAGTCCCACAATAATTGTGATGTGCAGCCCTGAGACGACAAGAAGATGAAACGATCCCGTGCGCTCAAAGGCGCTTCGCATAGAGTGTTGCAACCGCGTCCGATCGCCAAACAGCATGGCGCTCAGCACGGCGCTGTCCTGCGATGTCAAGGCCAGCCAGGATGGAAGCCACCTAAGCGATGCGCTCACGTCGGCAATCCGATCCAGCCGCGTGCCTGCCCACGTTTGCGCCGCAGTCGCCAGACATGTCAGCGAAGCGTGTCCTGGCGTTGCTATATGGATTTTTGTCGCGTCAACGCTGCCCAATACGGCAGTGCCATGTTGCGCCAGATAGGCTGGATAGTTCCATGCTCCGGGATCAAGATAACGTTCTGGCACGTGGAAGCGTACCGCAACTTGCAGCCGTTCTCCACAATGAAGATACGGCAACTCTTCCCCCGATTTCGCGTAAATATTCAGCCGCAAGCCGCCAGTAACGGCAGTCTCCCAGTCGCGTTCCGAGGTGAACTCTTCCACATGATCGAGCGCGAGATCGACCTGTTGTGTCTGCTCGGTTTCTTCCCTGGAGCTGTAAAGAAGACTTTGGGTCTGCGCACGCGGGGGATGGATGGCAATGACCGTTCCCGATACGTCGCGCTGAAGGGCGTCGGCAAGCTGCAAAAGTGTGGGTGATGGCGAGTGTATCGGGGCCACCAGGGCGCAGAATTGTCCCGCCGCAAACCAGAGCAGCAGCATGGGGAGTAGCGCGACTCGTTCGGCGCGACGCACGGCCATGAACGTAAGAATTCCTGCAAGCGCAGCAGCCAGCAGAGGAACAAGCGGCGGATGCCAGACCCAGCGCGCATCCAGAATGCCAAGCGCGAAGCCGGCGGCCGCCAACAGCATCGGGGCTGTGGCAAACGATAACGGCGCGCGAAGCAACTGGTGCCGGGTCGCTCGCAGAGGCGCAGGTCTATAGCCGCGCGCGTGGCGCAGAGGTTGGGATGTCTCCGTCGTGGGGGCGGGGAGAACCATGATTGAGGCCGCCCGCTCAGCGATACAGCGTGGCAATCGTCTCCAGGTGGTGCGTTTGCGGAAACATATCGACCAGTTGCAATCGATGAAGGCGGTAGCCGGATTGTATCAATGCCGCGAGATCTCGTCCCAGCGTCGCAGGATCGCACGAGACATATACGATACGACGCGGGTTGCAGCGGGCCAGCAAATTACAAGCATCCATGCCTGCTCCCGCGCGGGGCGGGTCGAGCAAAACGAGATCGGGCGCAGGTCCGCGACGTTGAGTAATCTCTTGTACGGCCTGCTGTAAAAAGCGCAGCGTTGTCGATCGGATGGGCGTGGCCTTTGTGCTTTGTAGATTGAGACGAAGATCGTTACAGGCCGATGGGCTGGACTCCACGGCAAGAACACGCTCGAAGCGCTCGGTCAGAGCCAGAGAAAAAAGACCGACTCCCGCATATAGGTCCCACGCGCACGCGCTTTTTTCGCTGCTTGTCGCGTCTTCAACAAAGTGATCGAGCAGTGTGGAATTGACCTGAAAGAACGATCCAAGACTGACGGTATACTCTCGTGCAGCCACGCTGTAGCGCAGGCTTTGCAGGCCCCATTGCATTACGGCCCTCGCTGCGCCGCCGCGATCCTTTTCTGCTACAAACACCGCAGCGCCGCTTAGATGGGAAACTTCTTGCTGCAACTGCTGAAAAAAATCCGTATACGGATTTTTTTCAAAACGCGCGTTGGGTCGTGTCCAGATTGTCAGGAGAAGTTCCGATTGGTCATGGTTGGTGAACATCTCCATCTCCTGTGTTTCAGTCGGAACGACACCTTGTTGCCCAAGCCCGCGAACAGCAACGATACATTTCTCCAGCAAGGGCGCGGCGATCATGCAATGATCGATGGCGGTCAGGAGATGCGATTTCGCCTTGCGATAACCGATAGAAAAATTCGGAGTGGACTGGACCTGTAGTCGAATGCGATTCCGGTATCCAAACGGTTCGGCAGTCAGCGCCGAAACCGGCGGCAGTTCGCGCACACCGGCCCGCGTCAGGGTTTCCACAAGCATCTCGCGTTTCAATTCCACTTGATAGTTGTAGAGGCTGTGCTGCAACTGGCAGCCGCCACAAGCGCCGAACCAGGGGCACGGCGGGTCAGTGCGAAACTTCGATGCATGTTGGATTTGCTGGGCTTCCGCAAAACAATATCCACGCTGCCCTTCCGTAATAACAGCTTCGACAATTTCTCCCGGAAGCGTGAAGGGCACAAAAACTCGCATCCCGTCGCGTGGTGTTGACTCGTCAGAGACCCGCGCCAGTCCTTGCCCGCCGTAGATCACCTTTTCAATCGTGAGCTTCATTGTTGGCGCATGTAGAACAGACTCAGACGCGGCACATTGTTTTGCTGAAATAAACAGCGGCGCAGAAACTGCTGCTCTATCTGTCGAATTTGCGTTGTCTGTAGACGGCTGCGGTAAGGCGCAAGTTCCCGCGCCGACTGCTCATGCAAGGCAAGCAATTGCTCCGCTGGCGAAAAGGTCTGCAAGGCTGCAAATATTCGATCTTCCAGTACAAGCAGATGCTGCTCGAGAGTTTCCATCGATGGCGATTCTTCGGTGTTTTCGATGGATGCGGCGAGATCTACCAATTTTGTGGCCGTTTCGGAGAAAACAGCTTGCGCGCTCGCGGGCACCGTGGCTGCATGGAGTTGCTCTGCGGTGTGGCGCAGATAGGCTGCAATGCGGGTGGCCTCAAATCCGCTTTCTTCCGGCGTTGGCGGTTGTTTGCGACTGGCGCCAGTCGCGGCTTCATGCATGTCCTCGACGGCGCGCAGAACTTCCTGCGCGCAATATGCAAGACCATTCACCTGCCGAGCGCGCCCTTTCGCTTTGCGGGCCTCATATTTATCGAAAGTCGCATCGATGCCGGCAAGCACCGCTTCCAGCGGAAAGCCAGCCTCCTGCCATGTGGCGATCAATGCCCAATCGAGAGTGGAAAGCATCAGCAAAGTTCCGCGGCGTCGCTGAAAGTGGTCTTCGATTTCCGTGTAGAAATTGAAATAATTCTGCAAGGTGTTGGCTCAGGCCTCGGGATGTAGCTGTGTTTTATGAGCGCGTTGGCGCGCGCTCGGAGCGTGGTTGCGTTCGTAGATGATGCGCAATCCTTCCAACGTCAGCATGTCATCGACGGTGCTGATGTATTTCGACTCATTCGCAATCAGATGGGCCAGTCCACCCGTCGCCACGCATTTGGTTTCAGGTCCCAGCTTGGCAATCATGCGCTCCACAATGCTATCGACCAATCCAATGTGTCCATAGAACAGACCGATCTGCAAATTGTCGACGGTGTTAGTGCCGATCACTTTGGTTGGGCGCTTGATCTCCACCCGCGGCAGCCTCGCCGCGCGAGCAAACAGAGCTTCTGCCGATATGTTCAAACCGGGTGCAATGGCCCCTCCCAGAAATTCTCCTTTTTGGGAGACCACATCGAAGTTTGTTGCGGTGCCGAAATCGACGACGATACATGGGCCGCCATATTTCTCAAAGGCCCCAACACAATTCGCCACACGGTCCGCGCCAACTTCACCTGGATTGTCGGTCAGGATCGGCAATCCTGTTTTGATGCCAGGCTCGATAAACAAAGGCTTCTGTTTGAAATAGCGCTCACAGAACTGATTCAGTATCCAGTCGATCGGAGGCACCACGGACGCGATCACAATGCCGCGCACCGCTCCGCTGTCCACTCCTTCACTTTCTAGCAAGTTACGGATCAGAATGCCATATTCATCGGCTGTCTGCGGGCTTCGCGTGCTGATTCTCCATGTGGCGCGCAAGCCCCCTGTACGCCCATCCGCCAGCAGCGGATACAGGGCGATGACAGTGTTCGTATTGTTCACGTTCAGCACAAGCAACATGGCCTAATCCTTTGCCGTAATCTGGCGAACTCCACCCGAGAGCACAGTACGGACTCCCGTGTCGGTCTCTACGCGCAGAAAGCCTCGCGCATCCAGTCCAGCCGTGACGCCAGTGTACCCTCCGGCTTCATCTACGGAGACACGCTTGCCGCGAATCCAACTTGATTTCTGTTCGATACGCTCCAGAATGCTGCGCGTCGCCTGGACAAAAGTGTCGGCTTTCAACAGTCCTGCTATTTCCTCATGCAATGCCTGTAGCAGAGCGACCAGCAGGTCCTGCCGGGAAGTTATACGGTCCGATTCCATGCGAAGAGATGTCGCTACCTGCCGCAACTCCCGGGGAAACTGGCTGTGGTTCGCATTGATTCCGATACCGACCACAGAGTAACGGACCCGTGTAGTTTCAGCATTCATTTCAGTCAATATTCCGCCGAACTTTCGGCTTCCAAACAACAAATCGTTGGGCCAGCGAATATCTGCAACCAATGCAGTTACATTTTCGACTGCCCGCTGCACGGCCAGGCCAGTGGCCAGCGAAAGCCACAATGCATCGGCTGGCGTCATCTGCGGTCGCAATAAAATGCTGACATAAAGACCGGCGTGCGATTCAGAATGCCAGGCGTGGTCGCTGCGCCCGCGTCCCGCCGTTTGTTCCTCTGAGATGTAGACACTTCCATGCGGCGCGCCGTTGGCTCCCTCCTGCATGGCATAGGTGTTCGTGGAGTCGATGGTTGGAAACAAGTGGATATTGTTGGCAAACATCGTTCCGGCGAGTGCGGATTGCAACGCGTTGGAATCAAGCAGGTCTATCATGAGCGCAGCGTCTTAGAAAATCTCCCCGGTAATCCGCATGCTCAAATCGATTGCCGCGACGGAGTGCGTGAGTGCGCCAACCGAAATGTAATTCACGCCTGTCTGCGCATACTTGCGCACTGTCTCCAACGTCATGCCGCCGGAGGCTTCTATGGAAATTTTTTCGGAATGCTTGCGAGCAATCTTCACGGCGCTTATTACTTCAGCCAGTGTCATGTTGTCGAACAAGAGAGAGTCTGCGCCGCCCGTCAGAGCCTGGTTGAGTTCTTCGACGGAACGCACTTCCACCTGGATTTTTTGGCCCGTCTTGCGCTGTTTGATCGCGCGCGCCAGCACTTTGGCAACGCCGCCACCCAGCGAAATATGATTGTTCTTGATCAGCACGCCGTCGGCCAGGTCCATGCGATGGTTGTGACCGCCGCCGCAACTCACCGCGTATTTGTCTAGCATCCGCAGGCCCGGAACGGTCT
>JAJYGR010000107.1 GCA_021790655.1 Acidobacteriota bacterium
GCCAGATTTTGGCCACTGCCGTATCGATGTCAAAATATCCATCGCCACGGAAAGCATTGCGCTGACCCGCTTCTCCCGCATACGCCAGACGAATGGGTGAACCTGTTGCCACGCCATTATTGATCGCCGTCGGATTGTCAAAGACCTCCGGCGCCCCGGTAACTGGCAGGTAGTGCTTACGGATTTTTACCGGCGCTGTGTTCACGCCCCAGCTTTCAATCTGCCAATTGGTGGCCCACTGTGGGTTGATTACGCCAAAAGGCAAGCCACTGGCTACACGCCCAATGCCAGAAACAGTCCAGTTACTGATGAAAAATCCAGCGATTCGCCCCGGATTGCTGTCAATGGCTTTGCCGCGTCCGAATGGCAGTTGATCCAGCATGTCCCCTGTGAACAAATTCCGTATGTCAAAGTCCGACACCGCGCGATTCAGCTTTGGATGAAAGCTGTTGATGATCTCGCTAAAGCTGCCAGCACTGTTCAATTCACCTTGACGCTCGGTATCTGACCCCATGTCAATGGAGTGACTCCAGGTATAGCTCAAATCGAACTGCAAGCCATTGTTCATGATGCGGCGCAATGTAAATTGACCTGAGTTGTAACTGCTATTGCCGATAGAAGACCACGCATAGAGAGAAGAAAACTGCCGTTGATAGTATCTGGGCTGTGGAATTCCATTGGCATCCACGTTAGGGCCACAGGTAATTGGAGTACTGGCCGAATAGGGTCCGGGATAACAATAGACGTCAAGATTCGCCAATGCGCCCGTTTCATTTCCTCGGTTATAGATCCAATTATTGCTGTAAATGTTTTGTGTCGCACTCATACCGCCAGCCGCGAGATAGGGGAACAGGTTTTCCCAATATGGGATGGGGGCGACTGTCTGAACACCCTGGTCCACCGCCTGCGAAAGTAGCTTCGCCGCCGCGTAATAATCCATGCCGGACTTAGGATCGACGAGATCGGTGGGTTCAGCCAAGTCGAGTTGCTGAAGCAGATGTCGACCAAGCTGGCCGACGTAGTCCACCTCCATGGTGAATCCGTGCGACATTTCATGTTGAAAGGACGCATTCATCGCTTCCTGGTAAGGCGTTGAAATGCGGTTGTCGATTCCCCATGTAATGGCAAATCCTGTATATACGTCGTTGGGCGGCGTGTAGGGATACTGCTCAACACTGGGGACATTGACACCCTGAAGCGGCGGAAGATTGTTTATCCCGGTAAACCTGGGAGCATTGTCAACCGTGTATTGATTTGCTGGATTTGTGATGGAAGTACTCAGGCCGTAAGAACCGAGTTGGTTGAAACTATCGACAATACCCTCGCCGTAGTTTGCGTAGTAAATGCCGAACCCGGCACGGATGGAGGTTTTGTTGTTCGGTGCGTAGTTAATAGCAAACCGAGGTGCAATGTCCTTCCAGTGCGTGGGCCAATAAGGCGCCAGGCCTCGGGCCTGTCCATTGGGAGCAAAACTTATGTCTGGCTCCACAGTATTCCCCAGCGCAGCCTGCTGCCAGCGTGTTGTAAACCATTGATGCATGTCGATCGTGGGTCCAACCTGCTGGCCGTGGATTTCATAGGGAGTCTGCTGGATCAAATGACGCAGTCCAAACGTCACAGTCAGGTTTGGCTGTATTCTCCACTGATCTTGAAGATAGTACTCGAATTGATGCGCGCGGTAGCTGCGGTCTACGAAGGCCCCTTCCGGGATGGTCGTACCCGTTTTCCCATCCGCGGAAACCTGGAAATTAAATTGCCCGGAGGTCTGCGGGACAAGTCCGGTAATCATAGCGACAGCGATATCGTAGGAGTTGGCAAAGCCAGAATCTACAGCAGGATGGCCAAAGGCCGCCGGATCGAGACTGCTTCCAGTATTGGCGATTTGTCCCCCGTTTGGTCCGAGCCAGTATTCATTCGTACTTGCACTGCCAAAGGAATAGGAATTCGTGCTCTGGTTGTTCAAAATCTCCCGATAGTTTACGCCATAACTAACAGTATGGTGTCCGTGACTCCAGGTCATGTTGTCGACGAAATTGTGCACCGGCACGTCCACCCGTGTCGAGCGCGTCTCCGCATAGGGCTGTGCGGCGAAACGCAACACCGTATATTCCCCAACTCCGGTTCCACTATTGCCAAATCCGCGACGCACATAGCCATAACGAAAATCATTGATCAGATTATTCGTGATGGTCCACGTATCGCCACCGGCAATGCCTTTCGAGTTGTCTTCGATAACGTAGGACGGTCCCTGGCCGGGAAAGTTTTCCGCTCCGTTCGTAACGTCCTTTTGCAAATTTCCGCGAACAAAAAGTCGATGCTTGTCCGAGGGAATGTAGTCGAGACGCACAATCGATGTGTTCAAGCTTGCCGGGTCCGGGGAGGAAAAGCTAAAGGAACCGAGGTTCAGTCCATCCCCCTGCGATGATCCGTTCGCCGTGGGATACACCTTGTTAAAGAGACTTAAGATGTTCGGATCGTCACCGGGCCCCCACGGGCAGGTACCATTCGCCGAGCAATTTGGATCCATCCCAGCGATTTGCGAAGGGGTCAACGTAACGTTCTGCCCACCGCTTGTATAGATCACATTGCCGCCCTTGAATGAGGCTGTCGGCACTGTCTGCGTGATCTGAATATTTTCCGCAGTGCGCTGACCTTCATAGTTCGCGAACCAAAAGAGTTTATCCTTTTTGATCGGTCCACCAGCAGCCACGCCGAATGTATTGCGAATGAACTTTCCGGGAATGTTAGGCTCCCCGGAAGCGGCCTGCGCCTGTTTGTTAAACCAGTCATTTGCTGCCGTAAGCGTGTTGCGGTTGTACTCGTATGCTGTGCCATGGATCTGGTTGGTCCCGCTCTTTGTCAGCAGGTTCACTTGAGCACCCGACGAGCGGCCCTGGTCCGCATTCGCATTCTGCGTGGTCACACGAAACTCGTCGATGGAATCGAGTGTTTCACGCAGCACACCTTGAAACGCTATGCCGTTGATATATCCATTATCGTCGACACCATCCATGGTGATGTCGCTCTGGTCCGAGCGGACGCCGTCAACGGAACCATTGCGATTATCACTGGCGGTATCAATTTGATTGCCGAGGTATAGAACACCCGGCTGTAGACTCAGCAGGCTTGGGACGTTACGGTCCTCCATTGGCAGCGTCTGAATACGCTCACTATCGATCGCATTGCCCAGTGTGGCGTCTGTCGTATTCATCGAGACAGTCTCGGCACTCACATTCACCACTTGCGTTACCGCCTGCACCGTCATCTTGAAATCTACGGAGGCTGGCTGACCTACGATCAGGTCCGCTGCTTTCGTCTGACTGCCGAAGTTCGGCGCGGTTGCGGTAATGGTGTAATGGCCCGGCTGAACTTTAGAGAACCTGTACTCGCCGACGGAGTTCGATGTGGCATGAAAAACCTCGCCGCTTTCCTTGCGCGTAATTGTTATTGTCGCGCCCGGAACTATTGCCCCGCTTATATCCGTGACATTTCCGTCGAGCGCGGTATTCGCGATCTGAGCAGAACCGTTGTTAGCGCACAGAAAGAGCAAACATAGGAATACGGCACTGATTCCATAAAGAAAAATCCTCTTCATATAGCCTCCGAAAAATTAACATGTAAACACATCGCATATACGGTTAGCATCCGGCGGAGAAATCAAACGGGACTCTCGCCGCAGAATGAGACATAGACCAGATGCGAACCTGGCAAAGCAGGTATCAACGGAAAATTTTGCCTCGGTCAGCTCTGCACAAGCCCATATTAAAAATGCATGAATATTTAATTCAATGGATTATCCATGACAAGACGCGATTGATCAAGACAAATTATGAAGAGATGGAATTGGAGGAGGGGGAAATACAGAACAACACGGAAAAATGTGCGCTGCATCGTAAAATGTGCGCTGCATCGTAAAATGCGCCTACAGCGCGCTCCATCGTCTTATGTGGAACTGAAAAATGTGGATGGTCCCATTGAGGGAGCACAACTTGCACTAAATGTATAGCAATTACCCCGATTCGGACGAACCAGGTATAGGGCTAACACTAAACGTCCGGATAACAATATCGAAATCTGAAGGGGGGTGCCCTTTACGCTAATGAAATACCGACGTCAAGGCGCGATTTACGCCTTGGTGACTTTGCCGGACTTGATGCATCCGGTGCATACGCGGATGCGTTTGTTCGCTGTGTTGACCTTGGCCTTTACCGTCTGCAGGTTTACGTTCCAGCGGCGACGGGAAACATTGTGCGCGTGCGAAATATTGTTACCAAACTGCGGCTTCTTGCCGCAAAGTTCACATACTTGTGCCATGACCAGTATCCTGTCTTATGAATGTGGATGAAATCGAGGGATGCAGATCGGGTGTTCCGATAAGGCAGGTAATTTTTCCTTCGACCCAAACTATAAGTGTACCGAAATCGTGTCACTTGGGCAATCCCAACTCTGCGAACTAAGGAAGGCCCAGCGTAAAATGCAGATTGGCCGCGCGCAAAAATCTGGCAATATAAACATGTCCAGCATGGTCATAGTGCGTTATCTACGTTCCTTCAGATTGAGACAGTACACACAGTGAATTCCGCGCAGTCTGTTACAACCGAGAAGCAACGCCAGCTCGAACGGGCGACGCAACCCTCCTTCGAGGCCAACTGGACAGTGTTCTGGGTGGCTTTCCTGGTGCGCGTCGCGTACATGACGTTGGCGCATACCTATCGCTTTCGCTTGGATGGCGACCATTTTCAGTTCGGCTGGGAAATGGGACGCATCGCGCGCGCCCTGGTTACTGGCTATGGATACGCAGACCCTTTTTCCGGGCACACTGGCCCAACGACATGGGTGGCGCCACTGTATCCCCTGTTGCTGGCGGGAATTTTTAAGGTCTTCGGCGTCTTTACGCTGCGCTCCGCATGGGTGATCCTGACGATCAACTGTTTCTTCTCGGCGCTGACAACACGCACTACCTATGAAATTGCAGCGCGGTGCTACAGCCATCGCATCGCGGTTTGGTCGGGGTGGATATGGGCACTCTACCCAGCAGCCATGCAATATGCCGTGCGATGGGTCTGGGAAATGACACTGAGCACCTGGCTGCTGAGCTGCATTCTGGTTCTGGCGTTGAGAATGCGCAGGATTGGCGAAACCATCGCCGATACTGTAGACCATGTTCCTGTAGACCAAAAGGAACCGCGAAGTCTGCGGCGCTGGTTGATCTTTGGTTTTCTCTGGGGAGCGCTCGCGCTCAGTAACCCTTCCCTGCTGCTTTTTCTTCCCGCCGTTGGACTTTGGGTGATGCGCGGCGCGCGCAATCTTCGTCAACAGGTCATTTTTGCCTTGGCATCTGCGGTCATGTTCGTGGTTTGTGTCTCTCCCTGGGTCGCGCGCAATGCGCTTGTCTTTCATACTTTTATCCCCATGCGGGCCAACTTTGGCGCAGAGTTTTATATGGGCAATGGTCCGGGAGCGCGCGGCTTTCTGATGGAGTATGACCACCCCTTTCAAGCGCGAGACCAGTTGTACCTCGACCAGCATATGGGCGAGGTCGCTTATTCAAAGATGCGCGGACGTATGGCGTGGAATTTTGTTCGCAGCGATCCCGGCCTGTTCGCGCGCAACACCATCAAGCGCATCTATTTCTTCTGGATCAGCGTGCCTCACTCCTCCGATAAAAAGTGGTACGTGGAAGTGGGGCGCGTCGCCAATTTTTCCTTTGCCAGCGTCGCCGGACTGCTGGGACTGGCGTTGGCCTTGAAACGCAAGCGGCCTGCGGCGTGGCTCTTCGCCTGGGCCTTTCTTCTGTTGCCACTGATCTACTATTTTGTCTCAGTGCATGCGAGGTTCCGAGACCCCTTGGAGCCACTGATTGCGATCCTGGCTGTGTATTTATTTCAATCCGCGGAAAAGACACGTAAAAGCGGGCATGCAGTGCAATCTATGGGTTGACGTAACCAAAGAAAGGCCAGTATCCTTGAAGGGTTGGGCGATCTGCATCTGCTGTGCATCTACACGACGCGTTTCGATTCACCTAAAAGCCACTTACCCGTAGCTTTTGTCACGGTTAGGTATCCGATCGAAGCGTCACACAAGAAGCAAGATTTTGAAGCTGGTTCCGCCTGAGAGTTTTTTGCACCCGGCCTAAACCCGATGGTGCTGGAGGATGTATATGTATGCAGTAATTCGCACCGGCGGGAAGCAGTATCGTGTGGCTCCTGGAGATGTGCTGCGCGTGGAAAAGCTCCCGCAGGAAGACGGCAGCATCGAATTCACAGAAGTCCTGGCGGCATCTATAGACAGCGAAAATGGCACAAACCTTGCCAAGCCTGGCTCCGCCAAGGTTTTGGCTTCCGTGGTCGATGAAGGCCGCGCAAAGAAGATATTGGTATTCCACTTTAAGCGCAAAAAGCAATATAAGAAGCTGCAAGGACACCGCCAGTCTTACACGCAGGTTCGGATCAATGAGATTCAGGTGGACGGCCAGAGCTTTACCGCAGCCAGCTAACGCACCAGATCAAGCATAAAAAGGATTGAGAAATGGCACATAAAAAAGGATTAGGCAGTTCACGCAATGGACGCGATTCCAATTCGCAGCGACTGGGAGTAAAGGCTTTCGGTGGTCAATATGTTACGGGCGGCTCCATCATCGTTCGTCAGCGCGGCACTCCACTGAAGCCGGGTTTGAATGTGGGCCTCGGCTGCGACGACACCCTTTATGCAAAGATTGACGGACGCGTACGCTTTGTAGACCGTGGCCGTACCGGACGCTTTGTCGCCGTCGACCCTGTCCTTGCACCAGATGCGGTAGCCGCAGGAGTATAAAGCCAGATACGCCGGTAACAATCGACCAATCTTTTCTCCACACAAATAAAACTGGCTAGCCTTACGGGTGTCATCAAATGAGCCAGATGGTTGCGGCAGCGAGGAAGTTTCTAGCTGTTTTTTCGTAGCGTGTTGCGATGGCGCGGAAAAGTTTGAGTTTGGCGAAGAAGTTTTCGATGAGGTGGCGTGCTTTGTAGAGTTCCTGGTCGTACTCTCGTTGCACGTTTCGATTTGCCTTGGGCGGGATGACGGCTTGCTTTCCGGCCTGTTGCAGCGGTTTCAGCACTCGTTCGTCGGCGTCAAAGCCCTTGTCGGCGATCGCGGGGTTGGCGCAACTGCGCGAGAAGCTTCTTGTGTGGAAGGAACGGTTGCTGCCCAAGCCTCCCATGGCCGAGGCGATCAACTACGCCCTGGGCCAATGGGCGGAACTAAATGTGTTCTGCGCGGATGGCGCGGTGTCCATCGACAACAACATCAGCGAGCGCGAGATGAAGCGCGTCGTCCTCAATCGCAAGAACAGTCTTTTCGTGGGCAATGCGCGCGGCGGGTCGCCGCGGCGACCGGCGATCCTGGCCAGTCTGACCGGCACTTGCCGCAGGCATGATGTGGACCCGCAACTGTATCTCACCCAGTTGCTGACGAACCTGCCCTCGGCACGAAAGAGCGAACTATCCGCATGGCTCCCCGATCAGTGGAAACTACTTCAGCACGCAAGGCTGGCCAGCCTGCAAAACCACACCACACCGACTTTGTAGCACCTGTGGTTCACGTAGCGATCATAAATTTCGTAACAAAGCTCTCCCATACCAGGACATCTATCTGACTTACACCAATTCTTCTCGGGAAACGATCTTATGGGACCAGTACGAGCGCAGCGCATTTGCACCGGCACCGACGCTTCAATGCCTGCTTTCACTGGCGCAATCTCCATGCCGATATTGAATTGAATTTATCAGCCATACTCAAAACACATACTTCCCTGAAAGTTGAAAGAAGCGGGCATCCGGTGTGTAGACTTGTCCCGTTCTGGCTGAAGTAATCAGACCCCCAGTTTGACCATCACTTGAATTACTCGGATTGCCATACTCGGGGGTGTTGGCAAGATTGAATACGTCCACACGAAATTGAACATACTGCGAGCGGATAGTTGGAAAATTCTTGAAAAAGGACATGTCCAACCGATTAAAACCCGGTCCATACACGGTATTCGTTTTGCCACCTAGAAAAGCTTCCGCATCCTTCAATCCTGTAACGTGTTCTGGATAGCTATATCCGGGCTGGGGGACATTTGGGTTCCCATTGTTTGGCCCAGGACTGATGAGGTCGCCCGATAACGGATTGGCAAATGCGCAAGGGTTGTACCAGTGTTGCAGGGTACGTACCTTTGTAGGGCAAGTAATGCTTGGATTGGTAGGGTTGGGTGTGCCGCCTGGCGCGAAAGGATCTTTCACGGGAATTGCATATTTGGATCCACCATTGGCCGTCGCGATATCCGCAACCCCGACCGAAAAAGGTTGCCCTGTTTGCACTTGAAAGGTCAAATTCGTCGCCCATCCTCCGAAGACTGCATCCATCCCCCTGGAATGGATCATGTGTCCGGTGCCTGCCCCAAATGGGATTTGATAGTAGCCATTAAGGGTAAAACGCTGACGAGTGTCCCAGCCTGAGTTTGTATAGTCAGCCCGGATGGGAATAATGTTTGGGTCGCGATAGCCGATGTCTCCGCCGAGCGGTTCAGCCGCATCGTCCAACGCATGCCCCCACACATACGTAGCAAGGAAGTTGAGCCCATTGGACATGCGTTTTTCCAGCTTGGTTTGCAATGAGTTGTAGGAGGATATTCCCACATAGTCAAGGACCGTGAACCCTCCAAATTGAGGAAAAGGAAGCAGAGGCTGCAGGTTAATTCCAGGGTGTACCAATGTTACGGTTTCGTTTGGATTCAATCCTACAGGCAGGTGCCTGGCCACCGTTCCCACATAACCCAGGCTGGCTACAAGATTGTTCGTGATCGCTTTTTGGGCGGTCAGGTTGTAGTCCATCGCGTAGGTTGTTTTCAGGTTTGTACTTTGGCCGTTCAAACTTGGATTCGAAACGAAAGAACTCAATCCCTGAGCTACGGCTGAAGAAAATCCTTGTTCAAGGTTATATCCATCGCTCAAGCAAGGATTTGGGGGACGGCAACTCGGCGAAACGAAAGAATCGCTGAATACAAACGGATAGTTGCTTCCGATATTATCCGCAGCTCCAGCATTCTGTTGTCCTTGGTAGAATATACCGAACCCTCCGTGCAGCACTGTCGTCGGATCGATTTGATAGGCGAATCCAAGCCGTGGCCCAAAATTCATTACCTGTTCATTGGTGAGTCCCGGGTTCTTGGAATATTGCAGGGTAATGTTGTCGGCTGCCAGATTCTGGAGGAAAGCCGTGGACAACGGCAATTTTCCCTGGTCCTGGGCAGGGTAGGTGTAAGTTCCCGACCCTGTTGAAATGCCAGGAGTGCCGGAAGGATAGAAATTCGCTTGCCTGCCGGCCATTTCCTTATAGGGCTCAAACCAATCGTCACGCAGTCCAAGATTCAATGTCAGTTTTTGAGTAATTCGCCAATCATCCTGAGCATATCCAGAAATCAGCCATTGAGCATCATTGAATGGCGAGGATGGGCCAATTTGTCCGTTGTTCATTTGATTGGCGAGGAAATCCGCCTGGCCCGCACCTGTAAATGCCGCGCCATTGTTGCTTGTAAAAAACCCATTGAAGCTATACACGCCATGAGAAGTGGGCGGCTCCAGGGTGTAAGAACGTACACTTTGCAAGCTCACACCGATCTTGAGCGAGTGTTTTCCCATTGTTTTCGAAACGTTGTCGTAAATCTGATACTCATTTTCAAATTCTTCTTCCGGGCGGTATTGATGCGTGCCGGCTTGCGCAATACCGCCAATTCCCAGAGTTGGCATACCACCGTTATTCGTGATTCCTGTGCCAAAGGGCATTCCACCAAGTCCAAGAGTGGATGCGACGTCCGTATTGAAGTTGAGCTGATAAGTATCGAAATGTCCATAATCGAAGCCAAATCGGAACTCATTTACAAGCGACGGGTTGAAAATATGAGTTTCACTCAAAAGGAAATTGTTTCCAAAATCCACCTGCAGTCCGCTGACGCAATCCGAGCCTTCTCCGCAACTGCCGTCGAGTATATTGCCCAGGGGACCGGCGTAGTTCCCCATCTGATTGAAGTCACTGAACCGCACGAATGCCTGGTCCTTTGAGGCGATGTTCCAGTCCACGCGCGCGTCCCACTGCCATGTGTTCTGGGGTTGACTCAGATTTTGCACATTGTTGGCATAGGTGCGGCCACCGTTGGCATTCGGCAGCGGATAGAGATTAAGTATCTTTTGCGCGACAGGGTCTATCTGGCCTGGACACATTACATTCTGCTGGCCGTTGCAAGTGAGCAATTTCGTGCCACCGGAGTTAGGCTCATAAAGAGTCACCGGTTTGGATTCCCCGGTCAAGGCTGGATTTAGCAATTCCGTGAAATTGCCCTGACGTTCCAGAAGCGTGGGTACGTTCTGCGTGTAGGGCTGACCTGCGGCAATGCGGTTTTCCTGCACATCTCCGAAGAAAAACAGTTTGTTCTTGAAGATGGGAAAGCCCAGAGTCGCCCCGAACAGATTTTGCCTGAATTCAGGGATTGTCAAAGCATCGAAATCGCGTGCATCGAGTATATTGTTGCGCCAGTATTCCCAAAGGTCGCCATGGATTTGATTGGTGCCGGATTTGATACTGGCGTCTACCACAGCTCCCGCGGAGTGTCCGAATTCAGCACTGTAATCGGCAGTGGAAACTTTGAATTCAGCGAGCGCATCGGGTGGTGGATTCACCAGGAAACTGGAGCCGCCCAAATAATCGACAGTTCTGGCCTTGTTGTCCATGCCATCGAGCATGAAATCATTTTGCTCGGCGCGCAATCCATTCGCATTGAAGTCCCCGGTCCCCTTTGCGCGAGATGTGGAAGGAACTGCTCCGGGGGTCAACTGGACCATGAAAACCCAGTTGCGCCCATTGAGTGGTGTGTTGTTGATTTGTTCCGTAGTGAGGACCTGTCCTACGGAACCCTCCTGGGTCTGCAACAAAGGCGGAGCAGTAGTCACGATCACAGATTGATTGATAGTTCCAGGCGTAAGGCGGACTGGTATGTTGAGTCTCTGCTGCATGTTCAAAGTTATGTTTTCCTGTATCGCCTCTTCAAACCCTGCCGCAGAGACACGGAGTCTATAATGGCCAATCTTGATGGGAGAGAAGACGAAAAGACCACTGCTGTTCGTGATGGCATGGAGCTGCAGATCAGTGTCAGAGCTTGTCAGTGTGACTTGCGCTCCGGGAATAACCGCACCGGTCTGGTCCTGAACGATCCCGGTAATTCCACCCTGATCGAGAAATTGGGCAAATGTTGTGCCCGTGTTGAGAACCATCAAGGCACTGCCTATAAGAAACACTTGGCACAGAAAGCGCTGTAACCTATGAACGATCGTTGTTTCGATCTGCTGTTTCATCATTCCTCCTAGTATGTCTTCCGTCTCTCGTCCGCGTTGTTTTTTAAGACCCTCTTCTGTAAGTGGGGCGATCGATTGCAGCTTTCGTAACTACCACCCTCTCTGCTACCTGGAAAAATTTATCAGGTTTAAACCAATTCATTTCGAGAAACGATCTTATGGGACCAGTACGAGCGAAGCGCCATTTGCACCGGCACCGACGCTTCAATGCCTGTTTTCACTGGCGCATTTACTTTACTTCCTAGAATCACAGCATCCAGAAAGTTTCTGGTATGCGCGCGCTCCAGGCTTTCCGTCGATTTGACGCGTACCGGTTCTCCTTCATTGGGGGTAAATATATAGCCATCTCGGCCCATATCCAGTGTTCCCTGGGTCCCTTCAAAGAAGACAGAAGGATGGTTGTTTCGAATGGAAAGTACGGACGATTCAAAGTTCAGGTTCCACGTATCGTATTGAACGATCGCGCTGACTGTATCCGGGTTTTGTCGGCCGTCATGGAGTTGATAGATACCACCGAGGGCCGCTGCGTTGGTAGGTTGTGCGTCGTCGAGCATCCACTGCGCGACATCGACCCAATGCGTCATAATGTCAGCAAGCAAGCCGTTTCCGTAATCCGGGAAATATCGCCATGCTGTGTACCGGATCGTCTGATAGGGCACCTTGGGAGCTGGCCCCAGAAAAAGGTCCCAGTCCAGTCCCGCAGGCTTCGGCTCTGGAGTGATGTTGCGCCGCTGCCAGGAAAAGTTGTGCCACACAGCGCGAGCAAAAACCACATTGCCAAGTTTCCGCTCCGCAAAAATCTCCTGCTTGGCGCGAAAATAGTGCGATCCGCTTCGCTGCTGCATGCCGCACTGCACGATCCGTTTGGATTTCTTCTCAGCGTCGAGCAGGGCCGAGCGCTCATCCCAGTGGTGCAGTGTCGGCTTCTCAAGATAAACGTCTTTGCCCGCTTCCAAAGCAGCTTTGGCGATGGTGACATGCAGATGATCGGGTGTGGATATGAGGACTGCATCGATGTCCTTCCGCGAAAGCATGTCCTGGTAGGCGATGGACGTGTGCGGCTTCGGAGCGTTTTGAGGCAAACGTGCCAGAAAGTGGTTCGTCTGCGCGTCATAGATATCGCAGACAGCAAGAATCTGCACGCGTGGATCGGCAAGAAATCCGCCGCTCACGATCGTTCCGCGCCTGCCCAGGCCAATGACACCCAGGCCCACTCTATCGTTGGCTCCCAGGATGCGCGCGTAGGAACGGGCACTCAAGGCCGCGGCTGTTGCTGTTCCCGTGTATAGAAAATCACGACGATTCATGCGGAAAATGCTCCTTGTATAGCTTGGAATGCTGGCCCCATGACCTTCATGCCATATTTTGCGCCGCTTAGACGCTCCTCTTCGTTCAACACCCACCCCTTCCAGCGCAGATGCTTTAGTGTTGCTGCAACTTCCGCCAGCGGAAACGTGCCTTGCCCCAGCGGAACTTGCGATCCATTTCTGTAATCACGCAAATGCAGCCCGACAATCCGCTGATGGTATTTGCGCAGAAATGCTGGAATGTCTGCGCCTCCTTCATAGGCATGGCCACAATCGAGCAAAAACGATACAAACTCAGGATCGGTCTGGTCATAAAGCGCTTCCATCTCTTTCCACTTCGACCGAAACTCTTGTGCCTTTTCGTTGTGATAGGCAAGTGGCAATCCAAGGCTTTTACAATACCTGCCAGCGGCGTTCAAACCAGCAATTTTATTTTTCAGTTCTCCGGCACTTTGTACTGGCAAGCTACTGAAGATAAGGTGGCGCGCTCCCAGAGACACGGCGCCGGGAGCAAGTCTCTTGTACAAAGTAGGTGGTGGGATTCTCGTAGAAGCGTCGTAGCGCTCGGGAGGAAGGAATATGTGCATGCCAAAAAACGTGAGGCCAGTTTTTTCGATCTGCTGGCGTGCTTCCTTCGGAGACCCGAATTGATCCATGACATTGACAAAGCCTGTCTCGAAGCCAGAGTAGCCAATCTGGCGCACCTGATCCAGGACAGCCAGGAAGCTATCGAAGCGTCTGGGATCAATGGCCCATGCGTTCGTCTGCGCCCCGAACCTGATGCCGGGGTGACTTCCCGCCTCCTTCCCAAACGCCGTAGATGTGTCAACCGATTGCAACAAGGTGCTGGCTGCCAAGGCGGAAAATACATGCAAAATTTGCCGCCTTGTGACCGGCACTTTATCCATTCCTGCTGTCATTCGCTCTACCATTCCGGGCTACAAGTGTCCCGGTCGTGGATTATAAGCACGCAAGAAAATCGTTGTCAATAGATAGTTATAGATAGTTATAGATTAAGGGAATGAGGTATTTACGACCTTCTACTGTGCCTATCCCGCACACAAATGCCAAGCATTTTTAGCGAGTTTAGTGGCCAGTCTACGTTAGAATTTTGAGCGCCGTTGGAGTCTGGTCACGCATCGAGCGTGTCATCCCCTTCATTTCTTGCTTGCGGCAGTCTTACTCTTCTCTGTAGAGGTATCCTTCTGCAAGTTCCGTAAAGTGATCGATCTGCCTCTCCATCCATTCGGCGCTACGGCCCAGTTCCGCAGCCATGAGTGTGGCCACCCGCGGCGCTGCTTCGATGGCTGCGCGTGCATCCAAAAACAATGCACGCGTCCGTCGGGCCAGAACATTCTCCACGGTGCGCGCCATCTCGTTCTGGACCGCCCAAACGACTTCGCTGCCTCGATAAGGCAGTCGTCTATGCAACAACTCACCCAGTTCTGGTCTCACCGTGGCAAGTTGCTCGATGAATGGGCGATCGCTGCCGTATACGGAGAGCGCACTATCCTGCAACTGGTCTGTTGGTTCCGATGCAACCCATCCATGCAAGGGAAGATTGGCCGTCCTGCTGGATCGTGGCGGAAGGTTCCCCGCCTGCGCCGCTACGTTGACCGTGTCTTCCCCCATTTGACGATAGGTGGTCCACTTCCCTCCCAGCACGGTCACTAATTTGGTTGGCGAGACGAATACAGAATGTTCACGGGAAAGGGCCGCCGTCGAAGTCGCTCCCTGTTTGCGAACGAGTGGGCGTAATCCTGACCACATGCTTAAAATTTCCTGCGCTTTCGGTTTGCGTCCAAAGTAGCGTTCAATCTGTTCCATCAGGAAGTTGCGTTCCTGGGTGAGCGCTCGAGGCTCCAACGAAGGTCCGGAAACAGGCTCATCTGTCGTGCCGACGACGACAGCTCCGTGCCATGGAATGGCAAAGAGTACGCGTCCGTCGTCCGTGCGCGGGACCATGAGCGCATTCGTCCCAGAAAGAAATTCTTTTGGGAGAACAAAGTGGGAGCCCTGGCTGACGGCCAACATTGGGGGCGCATTCGGCTCGTCGAGCGATCGCAGCGTGTCGGAGAAGACCCCGGTTGCATTGATTACAATTTTTGCTTCGACTTCAAAACGGTTCCCTGTCTCGCGATCATCCACTGCTACGCCAATGACCCGTCCATTTCGTTCCAGAAGTTTATACACGCACGCCTGATTCAGAGCTAGGCCGCCCTGTTCCTCCAGAGTGAGCGCAAGGGCCAGCGCCATACGCGCGTCGTCGAATTGTCCATCGTAATACTGGATGCCGCCGCTGAGATATTTCACCGCAAGTCCGGGCAGCGCATTGAGAGTGGCTGAAGCCGACAGAATGCGGGAGCTACCAAAGCTTGACCGGCCTGATAGCGCGTCATACACCTTCAGCCCGATGCCGTAAAAAGGCACCTCCCACATCGACTTTGCAGGGATGATAAACGACTGACGATGCACCAGGTGCGGCGCATTCTGCAACATGCGTCCTCGCTCGCGCAGAGCTTCCAGCACCAGTGAAATATTGCCTTGTTGTAGATAACGCACGCCACCATGCGCCAGCTTCGTGCTGCGGCTGGAAGTCCCTTTGGCGAAGTCTTCCTGCTCCAGCAACAAGGTGCTGTAGCCGCGTGTCGCGGCCTCGAGCGCAGTGCCAAGACCTGTCGCTCCTCCGCCAATCACCAACACATCCCAAGGCTTACCGCTGCCAATTTGTTGCAATGCCTGCTCGCGATTCATAACTTTATAATTCTCAATCCTTGCTTGTAACCGGCCATTGCCGGTTTCATATCGATGTTGAATCCCAACCTCGAGTACGTTGGATTGCCTGCTGCCATGCTGCAAGCTTGCGGTCCCGTTCGTCTGGACCGAATGCAGGTTCAAACCGTTTGGATTCCCGCCACTGTCTTGAAACCTCTTCCAGAGAAGACCACACTCCACGGGCGAGTCCCGCCAGATAGCAGGCGCCCAACGCCGTTGTCTCCGCTGTTTGCGACCTAACGATCGGAACGTCGAGCAGGTCAGCCTGCATCTGCATCAGCAGATCGTTGACAGAAGCTCCACCATCCACGCGAAGTTCTCGGACGCGTATCCCTGCGTCGGATTCCATTGCCTTGAGAATTTCTGTTACTTCGAGAGCAATTCCTTCCAATGCTGCGCGAGCAATGTGTGCCCGAGTGGTGCCACGTGTCAGCCCAAACATCGCACCGCGCGCATGCGGGTCCCAGTGAGGCGCGCCTAATCCAGTGAGCGCTGGAACCAGCACAACTCCGCCGCTGTCGGGAACAGACGCAGCAAGGGTTTCCACTTCCGCCGCGCTGTTCAGGATACCAAGACCGTCCCGCAACCACTGGATGACAGCGCCTGCGACGAAAACGCTTCCTTCCAGCGCGTAATGCGTTTCGCCCTCCATGCGCCACGCAATGGTAGTAAGCAACCTGTGATTGGAAGACACAGGCGTCGTGCCAGTTTGCAACATCAAAAAGCAGCCGGTCCCGTAGGTATTCTTCGCCATGCCGGGCCGGAGGCACATCTGGCCAAACAGCGCAGCCTGCTGGTCGCCCGCGATGCCTGCGATCTTTCCCCCTGGAAGCAGTTCGCTCGCAGTAGCGAGATCGCCGCTTGAGTCCACAACTTCCGGCATCATCGAGCGAGGTATGCCGAAGATTTCCAGCAGATCGTCGTCCCATTGGAGTGTATGAATGTTGAATAGCAATGTGCGGGAAGCATTTGTCACGTCTGTGATGTGTCTTCGCCCATCTGTCAGCTTCCAGACCAACCAACTGTCAACCGTGCCAAAGGCCAGTTGGCCAGCCTCCGCTTGTGCGCGCGCGCCGGGGACATGATCGAGAATCCAGCGAATCTTGCTTGCCGAAAAGTATGCATCGAGCAGCAGTCCTGTCTTCTGTCGGACCAGGGCTTCCACGTCGAGTCCATCCGCGTGGCCCTCCGCAAGTTCCCTGCAATATTCTGCCGTCCGACGGTCCTGCCAGACAATCGCGTTTGCAATCGGATGACCTGTGGCCCGCTCCCATACGATTGTCGTTTCCCGCTGGTTGGTGATCCCGATACAGGCGACCTTCGACGCATTGAGTCCAGTCTCGCTCAATGCGGCCCGCACGGCTGCGGCCTGAGAAGACCAGATGGCTTCCGGGTCCTGCTCCACCCACCCCGGGTGCGGATAGATCTGCGGCAGTTCCCGCTGCGCTGTATGGAAAAGAGTTCCATCGGGCCGCACCAGTACCGCGCGCGAACTGCTGGTTCCCTGATCGAGTCCAAGAATGACTGTCATGCCGGTCCTTTGTCGTTCCTTTCTGCGGGGATAGTAAATT
>JAJYGR010000260.1 GCA_021790655.1 Acidobacteriota bacterium
CAGCAATATGTTTCAAAAACTGTTGCCGCCCATGTGATCGGAACCAGTGGCGCGGAGATTTCGCGTGTTTTGTATATCGATAAAGGCTCAGCAGACGGCATCCATACCGACATGCCGGTCATCACGCCAGATGGCGTTGTCGGAAAAATTCGCGATGTCTTCCCGCACACTGCGCAGGTGCTGGAGATGAACGACCAGAGTAGCGGCCTGGGCGTCATTTTGACACAAACGCGCCTGCGTGGGATCCTGCGCGGCACTGCTTCCGGACAAACCGAGATCATCGACATTTTGCCGGATGAGCGCATTCAACCGGGCGAACAAGTCGTGACCAGCGGCGGCGATCGGGTGTATCCTCCGGGCCTTCCCGTGGGTGCCGTGGATCGCGTGGTGAATGATCCGGATCGCACCCCTTACGTGGCCATTTTGATCCATCCCGACGTCAATCTTTCCCGTCTGGATGAGGTGCTGGTAATTACGCAGACGCAAACTAGCATACCTTCCACCATGCAGCAGGACATCGACACCAGTGAGCAGAAGGCCGCCGACATTCTGGCGCAGCGCTTACCCGGCGCGAACGCAGCCCCGCAACTCGGTCCGGACGGAAAACCGCTCGATCCAAATGCCCCACCTCCGCCGGTTCGTCCGCCAAACTCACTGCATCCAGACGTCTTCACCCCAGGGGCAACACCGCCTGCAAGCGATCTGACGCCCGGAGCTGCGTATCCGCAGCAGACATTCGCTCCGCAGTCTTCCTCAAAGACGCTGCCGGGCAGCAGTACACCGAGCGGCAACACTAGCGGAGTGTCTGCGCCGAAACCTTTGACAAACAAACGTTACACCCCGCCAGGACAACAACAACACACGAAGACGACGCAGCCACCTCGCTCCAACACACCTCATGCGAACTCTACAGAGGAGCCGCAAAACTAGCCATGGCCCTATTACCGCAAAGTTCGCGTAGAGAGATGGAGGAGCACTAGAGAGATGGAGGAGCACCACTTCCATCCATTCGTTCTAATAGTTGTGCCTCTGCTGGCAATCTTTTTCCAGGTATATCTGCCACTACGCTTTCCCAGCTTTTCCGTACTAGACCTGCCGGTACTGGTGGTCATCTATTTTTCTGTCTCGCGTCGCAGCCCGATTGCCGGAACGCTGATTGGTCTTGTTATCGGTCTGATTCAGGACGCAATGACGCATCTCCCGCTCGGCATCAACGGCATCATCGACTGCATCCTTGGATATTTATCAGCGTCGATTGGGCTACGCATCGATGTCGATAACCCCGGAACCCGCCTGCTGATGAATTTTGTGTTCATCCTGCTCGCCAGCATCCTGCATGTGCTGATCCTCAGCCGCCTGCTGGGAATGCATGGGAGCTGGTTCTGGCTGCACGAGCTGATTCGCGCAGTGGTGAATGCATTGGCCGGCGTGATTCTCTTCGCCCTGCTTGATCGTCTGCGCCAGCGCGATTAAGGCAAGATTACGGAGTATTCTTAGGACATATCCGTTCCCCAATGGCAGGCGACTATAACAAAGACGAGAAGATTCCATCCTTCAAGCTGACGGCCATGCAATACGTCATCGCGTTGATTTTCGTAGTTCTGGTTTCTGGACTGTGGCGATTGCAGGTGCTGGGAGCGCAGAACTATCGCGCGCTCGCAGAAGCCAACCGTATTCGCAAAGTACCCATTCTCGCTCCACGCGGAAAAATATTCGATCGTGATGGTCGTCTGCTGGTCGACAACTATCCCTCTGTCACATGCTTCCTGGTTCCGGAACAGGCGCACGATCTCGATACCGACATGCCGCTGATCGCGCAGGGGCTGCACATGGACGTAGACCAGCTCCGCGCCACTCTGCTTCGTTTCCGGCATCAACCGAAATATCAACCCATCCCTCTACAGCAGGACATTACTCCGGACGAGCAGGCCTTCATCGCTGCACACCGTAATGAACTGCCCGAACTGGAGACGATTGAAGAAGAGCGTCGCCTCTATCCAAGCAATGGCTTCGCGGCGCATTTGATCGGCTACGTCGGCGAGGTCTCGGAAGAGATGCTCGACGACCCACGGTATGCCTTCTACCAGCCCGGAGATGTCGTTGGACGTTCCGGCGTTGAGGAGTCCTACGATACAGTACTGCGCGGCCAGGATGGTTCACGGGATGTCATCGTCGACAGCCATGGCCGCGAATTGGGGGCCCTGGGCGTCGAGCCCGCTGTCCCCGGCAAGCCGCTTAAGCTGACCATCGATCTCGACGTACAGGAGGCAGCAGAGAAGGCGCTGGGCCCACGCAATGGCGCCATCGTCGCCATCGACCCACGGACAGGCGAAGTGCTCGCCATGGTGAGCCGACCGACGTTCGATCCCAACCAGTTCGCCATCCGCATCCATCGTGCCGAGTGGAATAAATTGCTGACTGACCCAGAGCATCCACTATTGAATAAAGCGATCCAGGCGCAGCTTGCCCCCGGCTCCACATTCAAGTTGATTGAGGCCATCGCGGGCCTGCAGGAAGGCATCGCGGAGACATTGAAAGTCGACTGCCACGGGGGCGCTACCTTTTACGGGCGCTACTTCAAATGCTGGATCTCCGCACATCATACAGGCCACGGCATCACCGAAATCAGTAAGGGGATTTACCAGTCCTGCGACGTTTTCTTCTATACCCTGGCAGAAAAAATGGGCATCGACACGATTGCCAAATGGGGACATAAATTCGGCCTGGGAGAAAAGACCGGCATCGATTTGCCGAATGAGGCAGCGGGCATTATGCCTTCTCCGGAATGGAAGATGCGCAACTACCACCAAAAATGGTTCGCTGGAGAAACGATCTCCGTCGGTATCGGACAGGGCGCGCTGGCAGTCACGCCCATCCAGTTGGTCCGCGCCATCGGCGGCCTGGCTTCCGGCGGTATTCTCAAGCGTCCGCACGTGGTCTTTCCCGATCAGGTTCCCAGCAATCTAAAACAGTACTATCAGAACCAGTTTCCCGGCTCTGGCGATCGGACAATTCCCATTGATCCAGCGAACTGGCAGATTGTGACCGATGCGATGGCGCAAGTGACGACCTTTGCCGGTACCGCCGGAATGGCGCACCTGGAAGGAATTGATTTTGCCGGTAAAACCGGGACTGCGCAGACCGTCAGCAATTCTTATAAGCAGTCGGTTGGCGGCGGCGCTAAATTGAAAGATACCGCATGGTTTGTCGGCGTCTCCCCGCGCCGCAACCCGGAAATCGCCGTGGTGGTGCTGTGGCAGAACGGTGGAGAGGGCTATTTCAGCGCTCGTCTTGCAGCCCAGGTGATTGAGGCCTATGTAAATAAGCAGCGGCGTAAGGAAAATAACCTTCCTCAGGTCGCCGCCCAGAACAAGCCAGCGGCAGTTAGCACTCCAGTCGGCACCTCAAGCCCAACAAATAAGGCTGTACCAAACACCCCGAAGGGTGCAACAAAACCAACCACCGTCGGACGGCTGCGTCCTGACAATCGGAAAGACCAGTTGCCAATACAGATGGCGGCATTGTGGACGGCGCCAGTAAACGGCACCCCTAACAAACT
>JAJYGR010000096.1 GCA_021790655.1 Acidobacteriota bacterium
TCTTGTTCCTGCGTACATATCGGATGCGGGTCCGCTTCACCATTGCTGCCGCGATTGCATCGCTCGGCTGCGCGGGCGCGGTCCTCCAATTGCTGCTGGCACCGCAACAGGCGAACGTCCTCAATGGAATGCTGGTCGCGAATCCGCTTACGAGCCTGGTTCAGATCGCTCTGCTCATCCTGACCATCCTCACTCTGCTGATTTCTGTGGATTCGACTTTTACGGAACACGTTAGCGAGTATGTGCTACTCATTTTGCTCGCCACAACCGGCATGATGTTCCTGGTGGCATCGCAGGACCTGCTGGTGATTTTTGTTTCCCTTGAATTGTTGAGTTTGTCGCTTTATATTCTTACCGCCTTCGACAAGCGCAGCCCGCGGTCCTCGGAAGCCGCGCTGAAATATTTTCTCTTTGGTGGAATGTCGGCGGCATTCCTGCTGTTTGGTTTCAGCCTGCTCTACGGGCTGTCCAATTCGACCAGCCTCACGCGTATCGCTAGCGCCATACGTAATTTGCATCTCAATGGCCCGCACCTTAATCCGCTTCTGATCATCGCCCTCGTGACCACGGTGATTGGTTTCGGCTTTAAGGTGGCAGCGGCCCCATTCCACTTCTGGGCACCGGACGTTTACCAGGGCGCACCCGCGCCCAGCGCTGCATTCATCGCATCGGCATCCAAGGTCGCCAGCTTTTTTATTTTCTTTCAAGTGATGGTGGTGGGCTTTGCAGGCGCGGAAGGCAGCGCTGCCTGGTCGCACTTTGTGCCCGGCTGGGTACCGGTGCTTGCCATTGTTGCCGCCCTTTCGATGCTGCTGGGAAATCTTGTCGCCATTGTGCAGAGCAGTGTGCGGCGGCTGTTGGCATACTCGGCGATTGCCCACGCGGGTTACATGCTGCTTGCCATTGTCTCGCATACGCAGCAGGGCCTTGCCGCGCTCCTCTATTACGTCGCGACGTATGCATTCGCGACCCTTGGCGCATTTGGCGTTGTAGCGGTTGTGGAGGAACGGACTGGCGGCGATCGGCTTGCCAATTTTGACGGACTCAGCCGGCGAGCGCCCGTGCTTTCCGCTTGCATGTTTATTTTTCTTCTTTCTTTAGCGGGGATTCCGCCTCTGGCAGGATTTTTCGGGAAATTTTACCTGTTTGTCTCTGTACTGGCCGTCTCGCCAGGGTCTATTGGCCTGCTCTGGCTGGTGGTCCTCGCCATCGCCATGAGCGCGGTGTCGCTCTACTATTACCTGCAAGTGCTCAAGCGGATGTACGTTGCAAACCCGTCTGCCGGATCCGACAGGATGCAAGTGCCAATTCTCCGCCAGGTTGTTATGGTGCTGCTTGCCGGGGCCGTCGTGCTGCTCGGTTGCGCGCCGCATCTGCTGCTGCATTGGATACTGGAAGCCATCTAAGCTATTACTTCAGATTTCTACCTGTGCGATCCAGCGCCTGTGGTTGCTTGTAGCGCCGTGTTCAGGACCAACTTTCACGGCGATAACACGGGCTCGCCAATCCCTGAGAATGCCCCGTCTTTACAGACAGATGACACAACCACGAAATATGCTCCAAGTACACGGTTGACTACGTTCCAGGTCCACCATACAGTTTTAGGTCTTTTTGAATCTGCAAATAATAGCCAACAATCCTCCAATATCCCCGCAAAATAGGCGCCTTTTGCTCCTGAAGGACACAGGAGAGGATTCTCCGCGCACTGAAATCTGCTGCTAAACCGAGCCATTCTCTGATCGGGAAATGCCAAGTGTCCCAAGGTACATTATCCTTGGCATGAGGGATTTCCCAAGACTGCCGGCACACCCGCGAAAGGAGAGGCGATCCATGAAATCGTTGAGCAAGGAGACGTTGCTTCGGTTCGCCGCCAAGTACATCTGGTGGAAAACACCGGAAGAGGCCGCCCTACACCCGGACCGGATCATCGCGCAGGTCATGAACATCGGAAATTATGAGGATGTCCAGGCCCTTGTCCGCGAAGTGGATGAGCAATCTCTCCGCGATCTGCTCCATCGGGCCGAAGCCGGGCAGTTCAATGAGAAGTCGTGGACTTACTGGCACTACCGGCTTGGGCTATGTGAGCCTGGCAGTGTGCCCGCTTTGCCGCAACGGAGAATCGCGTGATGAAATCCTTTTCTCCCTGCCTTCATATATTGCCGCAGAGGCAGTCGCGATTGTGGCCCGAGCTGCGCCCAGCCGCGGACCTAGGATTTGCGCTCTATGGAGGGACCGCAATTGCGCTGCGTCTGGGGCACCGCACATCGGTCGACTTCGATTTCTTCACTGAGCGCCAACTGCAACGCTCCGCGGTTCTGGAAAGGCTTCCGTTCGTCCGGAATGCAGAGGTCTTGCAGGATGCTCCAGATACTTTTACCGTCCTTGTGAGCCACAATGGAAGCAAGGATCCACCTGTCAAGGTTTCCTTCTTTGGCTCGATTACCTTCGGCCGTGTTGCAGAGCCGCAATGGACCGATGATGGGACCGTGCAGGTAGCTTCGTGTGACGATCTCTTGGCGACCAAGGTCAAGGTCCTGCTCCAGCGTGTCGAAGCCAAGGATTATCTCGATGTTGCTGCGCTCCTCCATAGCGGTGTTCCATTGGAAAGAGGTTTGGCGGCGGCCCGTGCTTTGTTTGGCCCTGCCTTCCAGCCGAGCGAGTGCCTGAAGGCATTGGTCTACTTTGAGGGCGGAGATCTGGATAGCTTGCCAAAGGCGACGAAAGACGGCTTGGTCCATGTGGTGAGCGCCGTGCGCGACCTTCCTCCTGTCTCCGTGGTCGACAAGCAATTGACGCTCCGCTGATTTGTTCGACTCCGACCCATCTTTCCGGATCGACGGTCGAATCGCGATTCCAGGGCTATTTCTCTACCAAGTGGATATCTGCGGTTGTTGTGGCGGAGCAGGCGGAGAATCAGAACGTCCGATAGAGCGTCCATGATAATGAAGAGCGAGGATCTCTCTGAATGAGACCGTCGGAAGCATTACGCTTGCATCGAGAAGAGATTCGCAGCATCGTGGAATCTTCCCATGCGAGCAACCCGATGGTGAAACCGGGGATGGCGAAACCGGCTACAACGTGCAAACTGCTGTTGATGCGGAGGTTGCTACGAGAAGTTGACGAGATTCCTACTACCCGAACTGTTTCTTTTGCACTCTCCATATTGAATTCCTCGTCTGAAGTGGAAAAGAGACGATTGGATACATATTCTATTCACAATCATCGCGCTCAGTAATGGATCAAATCAACATCGTCTTCTATATTTCGTTTATTCGCATTTTCGCATATGATTAAAGATGAAGGTTCGATTTAGGAACTATGTAAGTTTGGAGGTTGCTATGAACTGGTTGCTGAAGGTATTGGGTACTCTTGCCAGACCCCTTGGAATTTCAAGTCCAGAAGACCTCAGATCTCGTCCCGGATCGAGAAAAGAAAACAAGCCTCAACCGCAAATCGTCCACAGGCTCGCGCTGGACAAACGAACGCCGACCAATCCGAACGCCCCCAAATAAAGCTCCCT
>JAJYGR010000014.1 GCA_021790655.1 Acidobacteriota bacterium
CGAGGGACGGAAGTGCGCCTTGGTGTGCGCCGTGAGAGATCCGCTAGCAGTTGATGGCCGATTGCGTTGATGCCAAGCTTACTTCGGCTTAAGGTGCGCGAATGGATTGACGACGCGAATGCCGGCAATTTTCTGTCCCGCGTTGAGGTCTTCGGAAAGAATCCGCTCCGCTCCGGCCTTCACCGCAGCGGCAAAGATAAGGGCATCCCAGAACCCGATGCGGGCTTCGTCCTCGATGCGAAAGGCAATGGCTATCTGCGCCGAACTGTTGTCCACGCACCAGTTCGCGTACTTGTCCACAATGGCGCGGGCAGATTTCCTGGCCAGCGGCCTGGTCAGTTTTCGGGTCACATTGACATAGAACTCCTGAAGAACCTGAGTACTGAGAATGCCGGTGCGGTTGGTCCACAGTTCGGCCAAGGCGGCCATCGCGATTGCGTGTTTCTCTTTCGCGTCGACATCGTGGGCATAGATCAAAACGTTTGTGTCGACAAAGGTCTTAGCGTTCATGCAATGCATCTCGATGGATGGAATGGGTCCCGCCCAGATGAAATCCGCGCTCCATCAGATCGAGCGCTGCGCGATGCGCGCTCTCGTACGTCTCTTCAGCATCCACCAAGGCTTCGATCTGTCCAGCCAAAAGTCCGCTAATCGATGTCGAGCGTTTTGCAGCGAGAACTTTTGCTTTTTGTATTGTCTGCGTGTTGAGGCTTACGGTCAGGTTTTGCTTTTGGGTTTGGGGCATATATCGTTCCCTCCAGAGAGTGACGTGTAGCACGTATTTTACGTGTAGTATAGGTCGGTGTCGAGAGGTGTTCGCGGCATCGCCTGTCATCGCAGTTGACTACTGCTGTCACGCTTGATATTCTTATGAAGTTTGGCGAGGGACGGAAGTGCGCCTTGGTGCGCGCCGTCCACATCCGCTGGCAGTCGACAGCGGATTGCATTGATTCCGAGCAATTTGTAACAGGATTTCGATACTCGTCCTTTTGCACCTGCGACACCGGCCACCCTGGCGGGCTATGCGGGGCAGAACAGCGAAACGGAGCGGGCAAGCGGTAAGAGCCGGTCACCGTCGTTGTTTCAGTCAGACTAAAAGAATTTGGGTCTAACTCCTAATGTTGCGTGAAGTTGCGCGCCTGTGGAGTGTCAGTCCGCGTAATGGGACCGGCGGTACAAATTGTGTTTGGAACCAGCAGCACCGCAGTAAAGGAGATTGTTCTTGCCTACATTCAGTCAGCTTGTCAGGAAAGGCCGGACGGCGCCGCGATATAAGACCGCGAGCCCGGCCCTGCAGGGTTGCCCGCAACGGCGCGGCGTTTGCACTCGCGTCTATACGCAGACCCCCAAGAAGCCGAACTCCGCATTGCGCAAGGTGGCTCGTGTCCGCCTGACCAATGGCATTGAAGTGACGACGTACATTCCCGGCATCGGCCACAATTTGCAGGAGCACTCGATTGTTCTGATCCGCGGCGGCCGCGTGAAGGACCTTCCGGGCGTTCGGTATCACGTGGTGCGCGGCACGCTGGACGCCGTCGGCGTCGCCAACCGCAAACAGAGTCGCTCCAAGTATGGGGCCAAGCGCGGAAAGACCGCTGCCAAGTAAGTCGCTTTAAGGAACGCAAGGGGAATTTGCACTATGCCGAGAAAAGGTCACATTGCGAAGCGGGAAGTCGTGCCAGACGCGATTTACAACTCCACGCTGGTCACGAAGTTTGTCAATTCCATGATGTGGGATGGCAAGAAGTCGACCGCGCAGAAGATTTTCTATACCTCCATGACGAACCTGGAGCAGCGCGGCGGCGATGAAGCTCTGAAGCTGTTCAAGAAGGCGGTGGAGAACTGCAAGCCGCTGCTCGAAGTGAAGACGCGTCGCGTCGGTGGAGCGAACTATCAGGTGCCGATCGAAGTGAATCCGGAGCGCCGGACTTCGTTGGCGATCCGCTGGCTGGTGACGTATGGTCGCGCTCGCGGCGAAAAGGGCATGGTCGACAAGCTGACGAATGAATTGCTGGATGCCGCCAATGGTCGCGGCGCGGCAATGAAGAAGAAGGAAGATGTACACCGCATGGCCGAAGCCAACAAGGCCTTCGCGCATTACCGCTGGTAGTACGCAGTCAGAAACCTGTAATCGTAACAGTAACCTGCGGGAGTTCCCGCGAAGTGAGATAGCACTGTGGCCCGTCTAGTACCGTTAAATCGTTGCCGCAACATCGGGATCATGGCGCACATCGACGCCGGGAAAACGACGACGACCGAGCGCATCCTGTTTTATACCGGCATCACGCACCGCATTGGCGAAGTGCATGAAGGCACCGCCACCATGGATTACATGGAGCAGGAGCAGGAGCGCGGCATCACCATTACCTCCGCCGCGACGACATGCTCCTGGCGCGACATTCGTATCAACATTATCGATACCCCCGGGCACGTGGACTTCACTGCGGAGGTCGAGCGCAGTCTGCGCGTGCTGGATAGCGCTGTGGCGCTGTTTGACTCTGTATCCGGCGTGCAGCCGCAGACGGAAACGGTCTGGCGGCAGGGCGACAAGTATAAGGTGCCGCGGATTTGCTTCGTCAACAAGATGGACAAGGCAGGCGCGGACTTCGAGCATGTCATTGAGACCATCCGCAAGCGGCTGGGAGCGCGTCCGGTGGCCATTCAGATTCCAATTGGCGCGGAAGCGAACTTCAAGGGCCTGGTAGATCTGGTCGAGATGCGCGCGGTGGTCTGGAATGACGAGACCATGGGTGCCGAGTATTCCGTAGAAGAGATTCCCGCTGACTTGCGAAAAAAAGCCGAAGCCTTCCGCATGCAACTGATTGAGACGGTCGCCGAGTATGACGACGACATGCTGCACATGTTCCTCGAAGGGGAGATGCCGACCCCGGCACAGTTGAAGGTTTCTGTGCGCAAGGCGACGCTGGCAATGAAGGTCTTCCCGGTCCTGTGCGGCAGCGCATTCAAGAACAAAGGTGTGCAGACACTGCTCGATGCAGTCGTCGATTATCTGCCCAGTCCGGTCGATATTGCTCCGGTAGAAGGCATCGATCCGCACGATCCATCCATTACATATGTGCGAAAGCCGGAAGATAGCGAGCCATTTTCCGCGCTCGCCTTTAAGCTGATCAACGACCAGTTCGGCAAATTGAGTTTTATCCGGCTCTATTCGGGATCGCTTAAGACGGGCGATACCGTGCTGAATCCGCGCACGGGAAAAACGGAACGTGTCGGGCGTCTGGTGAAGATGCATGCTAACAAGCGCGAAGACATTACGGAAATCTATGCGGGCGATATTTGCGCTTGCGTGGGCCTGAAGGAAATCAAGACCGGCGATACGCTATGCACGCCGCATGCTCCGATCGCCCTGGGCGCGATTGTGTTTCCGGAGCCGGTCATCTCGGTGGCGATCGAGCCCAAGACCAAGGGCGACCAGGAA
>JAJYGR010000158.1 GCA_021790655.1 Acidobacteriota bacterium
GATGCGCGCCAGGTCTCCGAGTGGAATCGGCCCGTTCCCACTGGAAACAGGAAGCTGTTCCAGTTGCGCAATATGCACAGGCAGATTGCGCGCTTCGATGAAAACGTCCTGATGGCCCTGCGTCAGATAGCCGCCGGGCATCAAGAGCACCTGTTGTTGCAGTGCCTGCGTGATGGCCGTGACGGGTACTTGATAACGGACCATGGCGGCAAGGTTTGGCTGCACCCACAACGCTTCCGCGCCAGTCCCATATAGTTCCACTCTCTGCACCCCTGGCAATGCGCGCAATGCAGGCACAACGTCTGCGAGGATGGCGCGTTGTACTTCCGCAGGCGCGACGTTGGAGGGAATTTGCGCGGTGTAGTCGGCCACCTCATTGATGGCGTCGCCCATGATCTCGGCAAATGGATGCACAGAGGCGGGCATCTGTCCGCGCGCGCGATCGATCGCGCCGTTGACCGACTGCAAGTCAATCTGCGTGTCGGTGCCTTCCGCAAACCGGGCATCGGTCTCCACCGTGCCGTTGCCCATGGTAGAGCGCACGTTTTCCAGGTTTGGCAGCGCCATGATCTCGCCTTCGAGCGGCCATGCGACCTGTGTCTCCAATTCGGACGCGGTCGCGCCCGGTTGATGGGTGATGACGCTGATCTGCGGAAAATTGAAACGCGGCAGCACTTCGACGGGGATTTTCCAAAAAGCGTAAGCCGCATACGCAATCAGCGCACCATAGATAAGCACCCAGAACAAGGGCTGTATCAGCAATCGTCGGAGACTACTTTGCTTTTCAGTCATAAGCGATCAGTCCGGCAGTTGGTAGCCTTTAGAAATGCCGCGATGAAACAGCAGATAAGCATTTTCCACCACCACCTGCGTCCCTGGATTGAGTCCACGCTCAAGGAATGTTTGCCAGCCGAGTGTTGGCCCGGGCACGACGGCCTGCGGACGGTCGCCCTGTGCTGTATGCACCATCACCCACCATTTCCCTTGATCGAGAATGAGCGAGCGCGTCGGGACAGCGACCAGCCTGCGTTGCGGCGCATTCAATGTCACCGTGCCGAATTCGCCGTTCATCCATCTGGATCTCGGGTTAGTGGCGACCATGGCAATCGATTCGCCTCCGCCAGCCATCAGAGAGCCGAAAACCGCACTGACTTTCACGGGAATCGATTCGCCGTTGTCCGCAGGCAAAAAACTGCCCTTCATCCCAATTTGAATCGCTGAGAGGTCCGCTCCGTAATACTTGGCCTTGAGCCACAATCGGTTCGCTGTCTGCAAAGTGAGAATTGGCTGACCGACACCGACGAGTTCGCCATCAGTAGCATTCACCGTCAGCACCGTGGCGCTCGCCGGAGCCGATAGAGTCATCATCTGGTGAACAGCTTGCAGATGCGACCGGGCATTGTCGAAACTCGTCTGCGCCTGGGCCGCTGCGCTCTCCGCTTGATGGACCGCCTGCCGGGTACTCAGATGTGAGGCCAGTTGCTGCCGCTGGATCGCCAGGGACTTCTGCGCGGCGCTGAGTTGGGCCTGCGCGCTTCGAACGTCGGCTTCGCTTTGCAATCGCAACGCCGTTATTTCTGGGCCATTCAGTCGCGCCAACTCCTGCCCTTCCCGGACATGCATTCCCGGTAGCGCCTTGAGTCCGGCGATCACTCCCGCTTGCGCGGCGCTCACCGGCAATACAGTGATGGGTTCGACCTGGCCGTAGGCTTCGAGTTGAGGAGTCACTGCACCCAACTGCGCGGTCACGTACCCGGCGCTGGGAGACTGTCCAGTCGCTGGCAACCCCCCCGCGCCCAGCGCGAGCCAGACCAGGGCCAGCGCACTTCGCAGCGAGGACGGTCTTATACCCCACATATGGAAATTCAAAGAAATAATTTTCGTCACTCGTTGACGCCTGCCTCAACGTCGATGGCAACCGATCACTTAAAAAGGAATCCGGGCATGCGAAAATGCACATGCGGTACGGAATCAGAAGGATTTTGGGTGCAGTGTACTTCGGAGTGCTTAGATGCGGAGAGGCTGGAGCAGGTCAGAGGTGAAAATGGATAAAAGCCGACACCGAGCGTACTGTCGATGGTTTGCAAGCAGCTTTAGGTTTAGAGGCAAAAGTCGCGATCCGACAGGGAGGCGCCAGCGCAGCGACTTGAACAAAGTGATGCCCGCGCAAGCGAACAGCAGGAACATCACCAGAATTCCATTCGGTCCCAGATGCCTAAGATTGTCCATGTGGTCATGACTCTCCCACAACGGATTGACCACGAGGAACGCAATCACCATGACAAGCAATAAGCAGGCAACAATACGTTGGCTTCGGCTTAGCATTGATGACGACTGCGCCTTGGTTGGGACTTTAAGCATATGTCACTTGTAATATACCCTTCGAAAATAAACTGCAAATAGATGAGCGCATTTCACAACTCAAGCAGCAAGCGAAAAGAACGCGTGAGAGAGCGCAATCAATTTCACTCCTGATTGGTTCGATGACTCTTATTTTTCGATTGTAACGACCGGCAACTCTACAAAGCTGGCGTGTCCTGGCGCATGGTAGATCCGCTCCGTCGCCTTTTGATAATCCGCGGGTTTGGCAAAGAAAATGTTAGGCACAAAAGTCTGTGGATTGCGGTCGTAAAGCGGGAACCAGCTTGACTGTACCTGCACCATAATTCTGTGGCCAGGTAGAAAGACATGATTGACAGTCGGTAGAGCGAACTTATAAAGAAGCGGCTTATTGGGCGCGATTGCCTTTGGCGCGGAGAGGCTGTCGCGATAGCGGCCGCGAAAGATGTCCATCGACACGGCAAGCTGATATCCTCCCATCTCGGGTTGACCCGCGACTTCATCCGGGTACACATCGATCAATTTGACGACCCAGTCGGCGTCGGTCCCCGTGGTTGAGGCAACCAGGTTGGCGATGGGTTCGCCGCTGATTTTGAGCGGTGCTGCGAGAGGAGCAGTCGTAAACGCAAGTACATCCGGGCGGCCCGAGAATTCCCGCTGATCGTCCACAAGCCAACGCACCCACGATAGGTTGGAGGTGTATCCGACAGGCTGATTGGGCCGCGCGCGAAATGGAACAGGCTTCGCCGGATCAGACACGTATTCGTCGAAAGCCTGGCCCGTGGTGGGCGCGGTGAACGACAATTTCAAATCCGGTTGCAAGTAGAGAGGGGTCGGCTTGGGAGTGCAGTCCTGCTCGCAACCAGATGGCCACACCTTCAACCGCTCCCATGTATCCGTGCCTGTGACAAAGGCAGTTACTGGCGCGACATGCATCGCAGGCGCATCGTCTTTAAGATAGTGCGCGAGAAATGGCGCGAGAACCTTCTCGCGGAAATAGAGCCCGGTGTCGCTGTGGAACTTGATTGCGCCAAGCGAATCGGCCTCTTCGATCTCCTGCCCGTGGTGCCACGGCCCCAGAACAAGAAAGAGTTTGCCCTTGTTCTGGTCGCTGGGTTCCAGCGCCTTGTAAACCGCCATGGCTCCGTAGATGTCCTCCTGGTCCCACAGGCTGGCAACGAGCATCGTTGGGACGGTCAGTGGTTCCTTCGCCAGAATTTGATCGACGGCCTGGTCGCTCCAGAAACTGTCGTACGCCGGATGCGCTGTGATCTTCTTCCAGAAGCCGATTTGGTCCATGCCGCGCTGCTTGCCCAACTCACCCGCAGACCCCGCCTTCATGTACATGTCATAGTCGTCGAAATTGCTGGAAAGCCAGTGGGCAGTGTTCGAGCGGGTGGCCGTCTGCTCATAAATGTAGGGCATGTTTTGCTGACGGAAGGCGCCATTGTGAAACCAGTCGTCGCCGCGCCAGCCGTCAACCATGGGATTCATGGGCACGGCAACTTTCAGCGCCGGATGCGGATGCACAAGTGGCATCAGCGACAAGAAGCCATCATAGGAAATCCCCAGAATGCCAACTTTGCCGTTCGACTCGGGAATGTTCTTCACCAGCCAATCGATGGTGTCGTAGGTGTCCGTCGACTCATCCACCGGCGTTGGGTTCAGTGGGCCGTGGAGCGGGCGATTCATCACATAGTCGCCTTCGCTGCCATACTTGCCGCGAATGTCCTGGACCACGCGAATGTAGCCGCCCCGGACGATCGTCTCCGTCGCGTTGTCGTAGCCCCAAAGGCTGGTGCCCAGATGCACGCTGGGCGTGTTGGTTGTCAGCACTGTGGCGCTGTAGGGTGTGCGCGTCAGCAGGATTCCTTCGTGCCTCGCGCCCTTGGGCACAAGAATGACTGTGTGGAGCTTCACTCCATCCCGCATGGGAATCATCGCCTCGCGGCGTTCATAGTCCATGCCATAGGTGGGCGCGTGGAACACGGAGGGTGTCTCACTGGGGTATTGCGGATACAGAGGTGCGCTCTGCGCCTGCGCTGTCCACGAGGTAAGCGAGAGGACCGACAACAAGAGTGCCGCAAACAAATTCCATCTGACAGTCATAGCCAAAGAAGATCGCCTTTCAAGACGTGTTGGAGGAAAGTTAACACATCTTGCGACCCGGTGTTGCACGGACGTTGCCCGAGCGTAATGTTTCAGGAAGTTCGATCCCGAACCATCAGCGAGCGTCGGCCAGTGTCAACATATCCACAAATTCGGGGAGAACTTCTTCGCCATCCAGGAGCGTTCCCAGCGGACGCCCGATGAGCAACAGCACCGGTGCGGCGGCAGGCTCCATCGCGGCCAACCGTTGCAATGTAGCAGTGCGCGTCTGCTGCTGCGGCTGACCGGCGCGCGACACCTCAATGCAGGGCATGTCTTTGGAGATGCCGCTTTCTCGCAGGTCATTTGTGAGCGCGCGATAATCTCTGCCGGGCATATAGACGATCAGGGTCGCATCTTCCGGTAGCGTACCTCGCCACAGGCTTCTATCGTTCTTTTCGTCCAGACTTTCTTGCGAAGCACCATGCGCAGCTTGATGACCGGTAACGAAAATTACTTTGGAGGCGCTGCGACGGTCCGTCAAAGAAATTCCCAACGCAGCAGCGGCGGCAAATGCGGACGTGATGCCTGAAACAACTTCATAGGGGACCGCGGCGTTTCGCAGCGCCTGTATTTCTTCCCCGGCGCGGCCAAATATCAGCGGGTCCCCGCTCTTCAGTCGCACGACGCTTTGACCGCTTCGCGCCGCTTCAATCATCAGTGTGTGAATCTGCGGCTGCGTGATGCGCTTGCTGCCGCAGCGTTTTCCTACGCTGACAATGAGGGCACCCGCATGGACGTAGTCCAGCACAGCCTGCGGCACCAGATCGTCGTGCAGGACAATGTCCGCGCTTGCCAACAAAGACGCGGCGCGCAGCGTCAACAGCTCGGGTTCCCCCGGTCCCGCGCCTACCAGATACACGACGCCCTTTTCCGCTACTCTCATAACACTCCTTTTGGACAAACTCATGCGCCCACCGTGTAGCATTCCTGCGCGATGGAAACTCCAGAAAGCTGGCCTCGCAAGTCCTCGTCTGAATATCGCGAAAAATATGCGCGCAGATTTTCCTCCGCGTTCCTGTTGTTGAGATACCCACGCAGCAGCCGTTCGATCGCATCGGGGACCTGCGTAGCCAGGCAGCGATATCCCAGCGGACGCGCGATCCTTGCGAACTCGCCGACCGCGCCGCCGACGGCGAATTGAAACGCATCCACCAGCCTGCCTTCATGCTTGATCTTCTTGCCTTCGATACCAATGTCGGCAATCCAATACTGCCCGCAGCTATTGGGGCAGCCCGTGACGTTCAGTTTCAATTGCTGGTCGAATTGCGGAAGGCGCGTTTCCAGTTCATCCACCAGCCAGCGGGCGAAGCCCTTGGTTTCCGTGATGGCCAACTTGCAAAATTCCGTTCCTGTGCAGGCGACCGTCCCTCGCCAGAAGGAACTGCCGTCCACAGTCATGTCGATGTCGCTCAGCTCGCGGGCCAGTTCCGCGGACTTGGAGGCCGCGATGTTTACAAACAAAAGATTTTGCATCACTGTGGTTCGCATATCGCCGGAACCAAAGCGATCGGCCAGCTCTGCGGCTGCCTCCAGTTGCTCCCCGGAGAGCCTTCCTCGCAGCACGGATGCGCCCACGTAATGCAGCCCTGCCTGCTTCTGCGCGTGGATCCCTACATGATCGCGATGCAGGTCGCGTGGCAATTTTTCTTCCGCGGCGGGATCGAAGCGATACTGTAAACGCGATTCGATTTCCGCAAGAAACGAATCCGCCGTCCAGCCCTCGCGCAGAAAAAGATGCTTGAGGCGAGCGCGGTCGCGGCTCTCACGCAGTCCCTTTTGATCGCGAAAAATCTCCGCAATGGTGCGCGCGACGGGCACGGCCTGCTCGGGACGAACAAATGCATCCAACTTGACGGCAAGGTGCGGGCTCGCCGACAGTCCTCCACCGACGCGCACGGTATAGCCAATCTCCCCACCGCGCTTCACGGCGGTCAGCCCGATGTCATTGATCTCCGGATAGGAACACCAGTCCGAGCAGCCGGTAACGGAAATCTTGAACTTGCGCGGCAGATTGTAAAACTCGGAGTTTCCCGCAAGAGCGCTGACCACTGCAAGGGCCAGCGGCGAAGCATCGACGATTTCATCGGCGGCCAGCCCAGCCAGTGGGCAGCCCGTGACGTTGCGCACCACGTCTCCGCACGCGCCCCTTGGAGAAAGGCCAGCTGCTGCCAACTCGTCGACGATCTCCGGCAGAGACTCGATGGTGAGCCAATGCAACTGGATCGCCTGGCGCACGGTAATGTCGGCGAGATTGCGCGCATGTTTTTTGGCGAGGCGGGCAATCGCACGTAGCTGCTGGGAATTCAGGATGCCATTGGGGATGGCAATCCGTATCATGAAATAGTCCGAGGTTTTTCCCTCGCCGCCAGAGCCGCCGATTGCGCCGACGCCATCGCCCTGCGTGTAGATGCCCCACCACTTGAAGTACATGCTGGCCCATGCCGGAAGCACGGAAGAGCGGCCTTCCAGGGCAAACGCGCGCACTTCGTCGAATGCTTCCCATGGATTTTTTTCGAGCTTAAGACGTTCCGCTCGCTGGGCCTTGGTTTCCTTCAATGGGGTCGCTGGTATCGCTTCACTCATCTCGCTCCTCGTAGAAAAACAAAAAAACACCCGCCGCAGGGTATGCTGCGACGGGTGCTTTAGGTGTGCTTAACTGTTACTTAATTCGTTGGCTCACACATAAGTCCGGCGCAGTCGCATGGGACACATGCACATGCAACAAATCGCCGTCATTGTGTGGAACTTCATGAAGCCTACCTTATCCACACACGAGTAGAAAGTCAACCATTTCAGGAATGAACACTCCGCAGCGCGGAGTTTACCCTGAGCGAAGCCGAAGGGTTCAGAATGACTCCTTTGAATATCCGGCTAAACTAACCGTCAATCCGCACAAGAGCATTAACTTTATAATGCCTTCCCCTGGCAAGCCTACTGCTTACCTGCTGTTGGATGGCAGATTCAACTCTCGTGGAGATAGAACTCTGCCAGTGCCAGGTCGCCCGGCTTGGTGATTTTAAAATTTCGGGCCGATCCCGGGACCACGGCAACGTCAATGCCGATCCGCTCGGCCAGGGAAGCTTCATCGGTGCCGATAAAACCATCGGCATCGGCCTCCTCGACGGCGCGGCGCAGAATGTGGCAGCGAAAGCCCTGCGGCGTCTGGGCCGGCACGACGCGCTCGCGCGGGATGGTAGAGGTGATGATGGCGCCGTCCGCGGTGCGCTCGATGGTAGCGGGATCGATCATGGGACGGATCAGTTACTGTGCGCGATGACGGGCCTGTGATCGCGGGTCCAATCACCAGTCGCGATGGGTGCTGTACGTGTTTTCCAGGCGAATGGAGTGGAAGGCGGCGTCGATTTCCGGTGCCGGCAGGTATCCATGCTGAAATCCGATCTGCTGCGGCGTGCCTTGCAGATGGACATAAATCCAGTGCGCGCGCTCAAAACGATAGGCCCCATGTAGTTGCGGCGATTCTTTCGAGGTGGACGAAGTGCTGGCAACTGAGGAATGCTCCAGGCAGAAACTCCCCCTTAGAAAAACGACAGAGAAAAATGCGTAGAAGCGACGGTGCATGCAGTGGCCCTCGGATGCAAGCTATCGTCGAACGGCTGCAAAAGCAATGGCTAGCCAGGGAAGGCAGGGAGCCAGCCGCCCAATGCAAAATCTAAAAGTTGGTCGTAGGGAGCATCCATGACGATTAGACGCTTGAGGTTGCATTGGCTAAGGTACCCCCCATACTTGGTAAATCTGCCTATTATGGAAAGTGTTGCAGGTAGTTTTTGCCCTACCACAAGCAGGATTTACTCGGTCTTGCGATCTCGCGAAGACTTCCGGAGAGCACTCCGATTCCGCAAAATTATATGTTGGATGTATTGCAAACAAATGAGATAGAAAGATTTCGATGGCCGCTTATCTTTGAAGAGAGCAGCTTTGGCCACGGGGCTGCAGGTGGGTCTCAGAAATTGCAGCGTACTCAGCAACTGTATTGGCCCAGTAATGGGCAGACTGTGTCTGTAATTGCCAATACGGGACACCAAAGTAACTAAATTGTGATTACCCTTGTTTTTGTTAAGTTGCCTCAAATATCCTCATATTTTGATACCTTTAGTCCGTCAAAAAACATTTCGATGTGAAATTGAAATAAGGTGAGCTTGCTATGGAAACCAAGACAAAGCTACAAAAATACGTCCTGAACTTTATGGGTATAGCCGGTTTATGTACCCTTCTCGGTTGTGGTTCGTCTTCTACGGCTCCATCCAGTATGACCTCCGCAGCTCCTATGGTCATGACTGTCAGCGATGCGCCGCTCAGCAACATTCTGGCCGCAAAAGTAACGATTTCTTCTGTCAGCCTGGGCGCAGCCAGCGGAAGCAGCAAAGTATCTGTCCTGACACAGCCCGTGACGGTGGAACTTTCCAGCCTCGGCGCCGTTCAGGAACCCATTGAGATTACCAACCTTGCCTTTGGCACCTACAATTCCGTTACGATTGCAGTTTCGGCGGCGCAAGTAACTTATATCGATAGTTCCGGCCAGGTAACCACGGCCACCGCGACCCTGAGCCAGCCTTCCGTTACCGTTGCGCTTACCCCCTCGCTAACTGTGAACAGCCAGGGTGAGGTCCAGTTGCGGATGGCATTCAACCTGGCCCAGTCGTTCAGTATATCGGGCAGCACCGTCACTTTCACCCCAGCCATCAATGCGGCTGGAGCGCAGGTAAGCTCCGAAAACAGCGGAGAGCGGCAACTTGAGGTGAGCGGACAGGTCATGAGCATCAGCTCATCCTCCATCACTGTCCAATCCGGCGATTCAGGAAAACAGTTCACCTTCGCTATCAATAGCTCGACCAAGTTTCCCAATGGTGTGACGGCGGGCTCGATCCAGACTGGATCGATTGTGCAGGTCGAAGGACAGATGCAAACCGATGGCAGCCTGTTGGCGTTGATGATTACTCCCGAGTCGAGCGAGAATTCTTCGGGACAGCAGGAAGATGGGGCCAAGGGCGTCATTGTCAGCGTGACGAAAAGCAGTTCTGGTGCCATCACCTCTTTCAGCATGGTGCCGCAGGAAAGCTTCGGGATCTCCTCGACCAGTACCGCACTGAACGTTGCGGTATCTTCCTCGACGACTTACGGAATTCCTGAAGATGCACAACAGGTAGGATTGGTTGCGACTGTGTTCACGGCTGCTGAAATCTTTCCTGGTCAATCTGTTGTCGTCTCAGGAACTGCGGGAAGCTCGGGGACATTGGATGCGCAGCAGGTAACACTGGCTGCGGAAAGTATTGTAGGCACGCTGATGGCTACGCCGCAAGGTACCAGCCCCAACTTCACCTTCGCGCTTGGCCTGGCAGCTACCTCTTACCTGACCACGTATGACAGCCTCACCTCGCTCAACGTTTCCACGAGCCAGGCAACGGAATACGGCAATGGCATGACTGCATCCTCGTTTGCTGCATTGGCTGCGGGCGCAAGTGTCGAGATGCACGGCTATCTGATCAAGGACACGAGTGGACATTTCGCCTTATACGCCACGGAGATATCTCAAGTGGAAGCGCCTGAGACGCCGGAAAGCGGCGGCTAGACCGTCCATGCGATAAGTTGAAACCTCCGCGGGTACGGCGTCCGGATTCGCGGAGGTTTCAGCGAGAGTTGAATTCAACCCCGGTGAGCATCTCGGCGGTTCGGCGTTGCTTCAGGTAATGTCGTCCGTATTAAACGCGGGTTTGCGGGCTGGTTTGGGAGATGCCTGTCGGACCAGTTTGCGGACCACATCTTCCATGTGTGTTTCCTGTTCGGCGACTGCGGCCATGCGCTCCAGACCATCGCTGTCTTCCAGTTTTATCAGCAGTACCACGGCATGGGCGACGGCGACATCGTCCTGATTCAGCCCCTCGGGAGTTTTGGCTTTGATGCCTACACAGCCAGGGTCGATCTTGAGTAGTTCAGCGACGCGCTCGCGTAATTTTTCGGCGACCGGGCCTATCTTTGGTTCGGCGAGCACCAATGTCGTGTCAATATTGGCGATTTTGTAGCCAGCATTGTGGATTTCTTCCAGCGCCGTTTGCAGAAATACGGCGGAGTCGGCGTCTTTCCAGCGTGGATCGCCGGGCGGAAAGAAGCTGCCGATATCTCCCACGGCCACTGCGCCAAGCAGGGCGTCGGTGATGGCGTGCAGCAGGACGTCTCCGTCGGAGTGTCCGGCGAGGCCGGCGGGATGGTCGAACGCGACGCCGCCTATCTTGAGTGGAACGCCGGGTTTGAAGGCATGGGAATCCCAGCCAAAGCCAATTCTCATTGTGTTCTCATCGTTTCCGCAAGAAACTTTTTAGAGCAGATTTATAGATACTGCAATCGGAAATCAAGGTGTGTCATTCTGAGCGCAGCGAAGAATATAGATGGTGTTGGCTTCGCTGACCATGCAAATATTCCGTGGATTCTTCACTCGCTACACTCCGTTCAGAAATGACTCTTTTCAACATCCGGCTACATTTACCATCAATCCGCGCGAGTGCTTTATTTTTTTATGCCTTCCACTGGCAGGATACATGCTCTTGTGCTGTGGCTTGCATGTTCAACTTTGTTTCAGATAGAACTCTGCCAGCGCCAGGTCACCCGGCTGCGTAATTTTAAAATTCCGGGCCGATCCCAGGACCACGGCAACATCAATGCCGATGCGCTCGGCCAGGGAGGCTTCATCGGTGCCGATAAAACCATCGGCATCCGCCTCCTCGACGGCGCGGCGCAGAATGTGACAACGAAAGCCCTGTGGCGTCTGGGCCAGCACGACACGCTCGCGTGGGATGGTAGAGGTGATGATGGCGCCGTCCGCGGTGCGCTCCACATGCTTGATGGTATCGACCGCGGGTACGGCGACGATGGCCGCCTGGTGCCGCACGACCGCTTCGATGGTGCGCTCGATGGTGGCGGGATCGATCATGGGACGTACCGCATCATGCACCAGTACGATGTCGTCGTCGGCTGCGGGCAGTATTTTTAGCGCGTTGCGCACAGACTCCTGTCGCGTGTCGCCGCCTTCAACGACGGTAACGCGGGTGAGCACGTCGTGTTCGCGCAACTGCGCTTCCACGCGCTCGATTTCGCTTTGACGGATCGCAACATAAATATGATGGATGCTGGAAACATGAAGAAAGGCGTTCAGCGCGCGCACTAGAATCGGTTGCCCGCCCAGTTCGAGAAACTGCTTGGGAGCATGTCCGGCTACACCAGGCTGGGCCATGCGTGTACCGAGTCCGGCGGCGGGAATGATGACGAAAACCTGCATGAACGTTGAAGTATACCGGACGTACGGAAGGTACGTACAGAGCGACGGACGACTGCGGACTGGGGAACAAATAATGGATCAATTCGACGGATCAATAGACGGATCAATATTTGTCACGCAATCAATATTTGTCACGCAATCATTATTTGTCACGCAATCATTGACTCTGGAGTGTACTCCAGACTTTAATCTGTAAGAGCAGGAGTTGAGTGATGGCAGTGCAAATTGGCCAGGTGTCGCAGCGAACAGGTTTAAGCGTGGACACCATTCGCTTTTATGAAAAGCAGGCGCTGGTCCCTGCTCCTCGGCGTAGCGAAAGTGGCTATCGTGTCTACGCGGAACACGATATTGACCGACTCAAGTTCATTGGTCGCGCACAGGGGCTGGGATTTTCTTTGCAGGAGATTCGCGAGTTGCTGCTGGTGGAGTACACGCAGGAAGGCAGTTGCTCCCATGTTAGCGAACTGATTTCCGCAAAAATCGTCCAGGTGCGGGAAAAAATATCCGAGCTGAAACGGCTCGAATTGCGACTCACCAAGGCGCAACAACAATGCCAGGATGCGCTTGTCAGCGCGTGCGATTCGGAGTGTCCCGTTCTACAGGAGTTGCAGCCGCAACACGCGCAAAAGGAGAAACAATGAAGATCGAAGTATTGTATTTCAAAGGATGTCCCAATCATCAGCCAACTGTCGAGCAGGTGCGTCAGGCGTTGAGCGCGGAGCGGGTCACGCACGTGGTAGAGGAAATCGAGGTGCGGGACGCCAGCATGGCGCAGGCAATGGGTTTTCTTGGCTCGCCTTCGGTCCGTGTGGATGGACTCGACATCGAAAAGGATGCACGCAATGCACAAGGGGTCGGGTTCGGCTGCCGCACTTACTTGGATGCGGGCCGCCGGTCTGGGGTCCCATCTGTGGACATGATTCGGAAGGCGTTGGTAGAAGCCTCAGATTCGCATCCTAAAGTTGAGGGTAAACAAGTATGATCGCCACGGAAAAGAGCGGACTGGGCGTCTTGACCGCTGGCGGCATCGCGGCGATTCTGGCCAGTACCTGCTGCCTTGGACCTTTGGTGCTGGTGCTGCTGGGATTCAGCGGAGCATGGATTGGCAATTTGACGGCGCTCGAACGCTATCGCCCGTGGTTTCTGGCATTTACGCTACTGGCGCTGGCGTTTGCAGGGTGGCGCATTTTTCGTCCCGTCTCAGCCTGCGGGCCGGGCAGTGCGTGCGCCAACCCAAAATTGCAGCGCTTCCAAAAGATTGTTTTCGGCTTTGTGTGTGGGTTGGCTGTCCTTGCTTTCGCCTTCCCTTATGTAGCGCGTTTTTTCTACTAATAGTAGTTTTATATGGATATTCAAGGAGATGGCATGAAACGCATATTTGGAGTCGTTGGATGTGGAATGTTACTGGCCGGTTCCGCGTGGGCCGCGCCAAAGTCGATCACGCTGAACGTGCCCGGCATGACCTGCCCGGCCTGCCCCATCACGATCAAAAAGACGCTGATGAAGCAACCCGGTGTAACCGCCGTCAATGTCGTGTACGCGAAGAAGGAGTTGGTGGTGAAGTTCGATGACGCGAAGACCACCCCCTCCGCCATCATGAAATCGACGGCCTCCGTGGGCTTTCCATCGCAGCTTGCGAAATGAAGAATTTTTCGTGGCATCCAGCCGCTGAAGTCTCTTGGATGAAGCACGGCGCTGGGGAATCCGAGGTCTCAAAATCGAGACCCGTGCTCCGGGCGGCCCGGTGATCACGGCGCGATTACGTCCAGATCGTTCGCGACCACAACCGGTCCGGCATATTTCTTATGGATTTTCTGAACCATCTGCGTTTGGTTTGTATTGGACAGAGGCACGTAATGCGAGATAACAAGTAGTTTCGGCTTTGCCTTCGCGGCGATCTCGCCGAGTTGTGTGGCTGAAGTGTGAAACGAAGCAAAATATGCCACGTCGGCCGCATCTCTCGACGTTCCGGAATAAACTTCATGGACCAGTACATCGCAACCGTTACATGCTTCGATAACGCTTTCCGTGGGACGCGTATCGCCTGAAAGCACGATGGATTTTCCATTCGAGTCGAACCGATAACCAAGGGCTTCCTTCCAGCTACCGTGCTTGACGGCGAAGGCCGTTACTTTCACGTTCTCATCCTGGTAGATGACTCCGGGCTGAATCTCATGCACAACGACTTTGTGACCTGTTGCGCTGTTGTGTTCGAGTCCATGAATGCGAAGGTCGATGTCCTCCGCATAAGCGCTCTCAATATTGTCAACCATAGCTTGCGTCCCTACGGGGCCATAGAGCTGTAGCGGGACGGTACGATGCATCACCCACGGCGTAAGAATCAAGTCCGGCAGGCCAAGGGTATGGTCGGAATGGAGATGCGTCAAAAATGCAATGTCCAGCCGGTTTGCCTGCAGGGCTGGGATACCACGCGCATATGCGGCTGCGGCCTGGCGTACGACACCGGTGCCTGCATCGACGATGTACGCTTTTCCGTTTGCCACAATTGCCAAGGACGGCCCTTGACGGGTTGGATCGGGACGCGGCATCCCGGTTCCCAGCAGCACAACAAAGAACCCGTGGCTGGAGGGTTGTGTTTGTGGCGGCTTCTGCGCTGAAGCGATGGGAGCGCCAAGGCAAACCGCAGCACTCAGAGCCACCATGCAAATCATGCAATAAATCTTGATTTTTTTCACCAGACCTCTCCGTCAAAGAAAAGGTTACCGCAAGAATTGCCGTTTAAAAGTCTGGGTACCCCAGCTTTCCATTGCAGCTTGCGAAATGAAGGGATACTGTTAGCTCCCCACAGCAGTTAATTTTTTCTGGCGAGGACGGCCGCCCTTGAGTCCATTGCTTCGCGATGTTTTTCGTTTGGCGGCACTCTTTACCGAGCCTCCGCTGCGGCCAATCTCTGCCATCCAGCGTTTGGTACCGTAGACATGCCGCAGCAGGCTGGGTACATAGTGGTCGAGATTGAGAGCGGGCCAATGGAGTCCGGTACCGTTTCCCAGAATCTGGACGCGGGCGATCTCTTCTTTCGTCGCGGATTGCAGCCCTTGCAGGTCTTCTCGTGGAACCAGGAGCCGGTGGCCGTCGCTCAACTTGAGAACGAGAAGGTCCAACCCTGGCCCCGGCTTGTATTCCACCGCTGTCACGCGCGGCTCATTTTGCAGGCCCTTGGCTTGCTCAATGGCCCGATCCATTTCCGCATCCGTTGTGACGACCTTATGCTTTGCCATGAATCTCCTCTTGTCCAGCCTATCTCCGATCATTCCGTCGTGGTTGCCCATGCTGCTAGCTCCTTGACTAAGTATTCGGTTGTCTTTCGGAGCTGTGGAGACAACAATAACGGCAATGCTCATAGTGCACATTATTGTCGGCCTCATCGGCGCGTTCCTTTTTGCCCTGACTTTTGTGATGAGGGAGTCAACCGAAGGCGTGTGGGTCAACCGAATCGAAGAATTTTGGATTGAGGTCGATGACCGCAAAAAATCCATCGGCGAAAGCACCAAAATTCTTTTCAGAAAAATAGCCGACAAGGTTTCTCGAGCTTTCAATTGTGTTTTTGGACCCAAATTGATCTCGGTCCGTACTATCGGGATGTCTGGCTCACTGTCTTTCGCAAGCTTTTTTCTAATTCTTGCTGTGATATTTGAAGGTGTCTCATATTTCATCATTAAGCATTCGGAGGTTCTTAAGCCAGAGCTTACGAAGCAGGTTCCCTTGTTGGTAATTTTAGGAATTGGGTTATTCTTTGTCGCAGGATTCTGTCTTCTCCTAGCCGTTTTGCCAATACTCTTAAAATCTCCAGTTTGGGCATGGATTAGCTGCATTCCCACAGTATTTTTGTTGGAGTTAACCTACCAATTGTTCCACAAGCACCTTGGAAATGCGAAGGAGTACGGGGATCGCCCCAGTTTAGCGATCAGCTTCGCGTCAGACGTTCTTCTGTTGATGCTCGTCAGGCAATCGCTTCGATGGATTCTCGCTCGTACCACTCTCGCTCGGATTGTCTCCGCAATGGCAATGCAGTTGCTTGCTCTGTTTCTAGTTTTCGTCATTCCGTATAGGCTTCCGATCGTGTGGCATCCAGAGATGGCAAGAAGCAGCGTGGGGCAAATATTGTTCGTATTGGCTCTTTTCAATATTCCCACTGTTGTTGCGTCGCTCGCTTTCGGATTTTCCTTGTCTGTTGTATTACTCCATCGCCTCGTATGGCCATTTCTTAGCGAATTTACCTACGTGTTGACCCGGAACGAAGTTCTAGATAAACGGAAAACGGTCAGGTGGATTGGCTGCGCATGTATTGTCTACGCAGTTAGTGCCAACCATACGTTCTGGTACTACCTCTCCCAAAAACTGTTGAAATAATGGACGCTGCCGTGTGCCCTGTATCTACCCGCGTTTTGTGCAGGGAGATACTTTAGGATGGCCTCATTCCCTCGTTCACCGGATACATCTGTTTCCCAGATGAGCCGCAAAGTGCACGGCGCATCTGGCGCACCCGGACTACACTTTCGCGGCAACTATCCTTCGACCGGTTCGACGTAGAACATTTCGTTAGTGCGGCGGAAGCCGCTACTTTCGTACATGCGGCGGCTCTCTTCTGTGGCGTGCAGGGAGACGACACGAATTTTTCGGCGGCGCGCTTCGGCGAGCGCCAGCTCGATGAGGTTGCTGGCGATGCGTTTGCGGCGAAATTCTGGGTCGACGTAGACGTTCAACAGATAGCCGCGGTGCGGCTCCGGGTCGAGCGGATGCGGCGGCCAGTCCATAATCATCAGCCCGGCCCCGGCGACGACTTTGCCGTCGCTCATGGCGAACCATCCCATGTATTTGCCCTCGCGCATCATGTTCCCGA
>JAJYGR010000105.1 GCA_021790655.1 Acidobacteriota bacterium
TTGCTCAACTGAAACAGCCCCCAGCCACTAAGCCCACGCGGGCAAATCTTTAATCATGCGCACTGTTCGCATTGCGATCGGCGTGCTCGCAATGCGAACTCCATTCCGGTGGGTTCCCCGCGCAGGCTCGCTGCACGCACACGCCATCGACTCCCTGATGCGCAGCAGCCTGTTCGCGCTGTTTGCATTCTGCGTACTGGCGCAGGTTCTATTGGTTGCTGGAATTGTTCTGCGCCAGGAGCAACGCGCGCGCTTTTCTCCCGCATGGCGATGGGCCGCGACGGCCGCGGTCGCGGTGCTGTTTGTGTGGATGACGATAGCAGCGGAAAAACTATGGTCTACCATCCGGCTGACGCGCGCGGAGCCTCACGCAGTCCAGGTGGAAGTTACCGGCGTACAGTTTCAATGGTACTTTCGATATCCCGGCCCGGATGGTATCTATGGCCGAACGAAGCCTGAGCTGATCGACGCAGCCGGTGGAAATCCGTTGGGCCTGGATCCATCCGATCCGCGCAGCCACGACGATATTGTCAGCAGCGTACTCGTGCTCCCTGTGAATCAGCAGGCCAATCTTCAATTGCGCGCACAGGATGTGGTCCATGGTTTTTTTCTTCCTGCCATGCGTGTGATGCAGAACGCAACGCCGGGTCGCGTGTCGGAGTTCCACCTGACCCCCAATCGCACTGGAGACTATGCCATCGTCTGTTCGCAGGTCTGCGGACTAGGGCATTATCGGATGCACGCCGTGCTGCGAGTTCTCTCCGCACAACAATTTGTTATATGGATGTCGCAGCGCGAAGCAGCGCAGATGGATAGATAGCCGATGACGAAGCCAGAAAAAAGTAATCCTTCCTCACGTTCCTGGCTGCGGCATTATGTGTTTACGACTTCCCATCGCGTAGTGGGTGTGCAATACCTGCTGGTTGCCCTGGCTGCGGTCGTCGCGGGGACCCTGCTCTCGCTGCTGATGCGGTGGCATCTTGCTTGGAGCAACGCGAACCTGCCCGGCTGGGGGCTGATCAAGCCGGAAGATTACCTGGCGCTGGTCACGCTGCACGGCACGCTGATGATTTTTTTCGTGGTGACGGCTGCTCCGCAGAACGGGCTGGCAAGCCTGATTCTGCCTGAACAGCTTGGCGGAAAATATGCAGCTGGTTCCAACGAAAAAACCTCTGCTCGCATGGCCCTGCCGTTGTTGAATGCTCTTTCCGTCTGGCTGACTGCGCTGGCCCTGCTGGTCCTGCTGGCCACTCCGTTTCTTCGGGGCGGCGCAGCCATTTCCGGTTGGACCAGCTACCCTCCGCTTAGCGCGGTCCCGTCGACTGGCCCGGGACAAGGCCACGGAATGGATGGATGGCTGCTGGCAATTGCCCTGTTCTGTGTTGGGTCTTTGTGCAGCGCAGCCAGCGTGATTGCTACCGTGATGACGCTGCGTATGGGCCGGCTGCGCTGGATGGAAATGCCGCTGACTGCGTGGTCGTGGTTTGTTGCGGCGTGCATGGTGGTGCCTGCATTTAGCGTTCTGTTGGCTGCGTGCTGCATGTTGTTCGGCGATCGGCACTTCGGTACGAGCTTCTTTTTTCCGCCAATCGATGTGGTGAATGGAGTCGTGCTGCACCATGCCGCCGGTTCTCCATTGCTATGGCAGAATCTCTTTTGGTTTTTCGGACATCCGGAGGTATATATTGCCGCGCTTCCTGCCATGGGCCTGACGACCACGCTGCTGGTCACGTTTTCGGGTCGCCGCATACTCAGCTATCGCGCTATGGTCGCGTCTACCATCGCCATTGGATTGCTCGGCTTTGCCGTTTGGGGCCATCATATGTTCGTCAGCGGCATGAACCCGTATGCGAGCCGCGCCTTCGGTCTTGCGACCATAGCCATTGCAATTCCTTCGACCGTTGAGGTAATCCAGTGGCTGGCGATGATCCTTGCGGGCGGTCTGCGCCGCGCCACGCCGCTGCTCTTCACGCTTGGTTTTGTGTCGCTTTTCATTACCGGCGGGGCCACCGGGCCAATCCTGGCGCAGCCCATACTCGACAGCTATGTGCACAACACGTTTTTCGTGGTTGCGCATTTTCATCTCATCATGGGGATGGCCGGGATCTTTGCGCTGTTTGCCGCCATCTACTATTGGTTCCCGCTGCTTACCGGGCGTCTCATGAGCGAGCGTCTGGGCCGCTGGCATTTCTGGCTGTCCCTGATCGGCGCGTACGCTGTGTTCTTTCCCATGCATTTTGCCGGCCTAGCGGGTGAGCCGCGACACTACGCGCAGTTGACTGGAACTGCGAGTTACCTGGAAAGCCTGTTGCCGCTGCAAAGATGGATCACCGTTGCCGCCTTCGTTCTGGCCGCAGCGCAGCTTCTCTTTTTATGGAACATACTACGCAGTTTCAGGCACGGAGACGCAGCCAGCGGGAACCCCTGGAATGCTTCGACCCTGGAATGGTGTAGTGCAGATGAGGACCTCGAAGATCGGCCTGCCGCTAGTATTTAAGCGACAATTTCCGTGGAAATTCTATTGAATGAATCCCTCAGTTACTGTTTCGCATTGTTTCATTGGAAGCGGCATCCAACAGGAGTAAACTTCAGATATTCAGGGAATTCCTCCATGCCTACCACAATCACCCACGTACCAGTCGATATTGAACGGAAATATCCCAGAACCAGACCGAGGGATCCCAGGATTGACCGCAATGACCCAGGGCTTGGAGGGCGACCGCCGGTCGATCATCGGCCCACAGGCGGCGGAGGTAGTGGCGACGAGAACTGGGGGCGGCGTCCTCCGGGCCGTCGAGGACCGCGGGAACTGTTGACGCGCTATCGCATGGGGCTAGGTTTTGCACTGGCTGGCGATTTGGTTTTTTTCTTTATTCTTGTCCTTGCCTTCTACGCCCAACAACACGCCGGACACATCGATCCAGATAATCAATACATTCTTGACTGGAAACCACTTATCATTCCGCCTATTTTGTGGATCAATACTGCGCTCCTGCTGCTCAGCAGCTTTACCATGGAGATGGCGCGACGCAGCGTCTTTCACGATATGCATGTCATGGAAGAATGGCTGGGAATGGGTAAGCCAACTTCAAGACGCGCATTGCCGTGGCTGCTTGCCACGGGTGTTCTGGGAAGTTTATTTATCGCTGGACAGTGGATCGCGTGGGAGCAGTTGTCTGCTGAAGGGGTCTATTTCGCATCCAATCCCAGCAGTCATTTCTTTTATCTGATCACAGGTACCCACGCGCTGCATCTGGTCATTGGCGTTGCCGCCATTTGCGCCGCACTGTATGGGCTGTGGTCTTCCAAACGCATTGAGATTCGGCAGATCATCGTGGACTCCGCGGCCTGGTACTGGCACGTTATGGGTGTAGTATGGCTATTTCTTTTTGGCATACTGCTACTGGCGCAGTGACCGTTCGGATGTTGTAGCTAACTGAACGTAAGGAACTGCGAAGTTATCCGCCGCCACCGACAAATTGGACGACTTCGAGCTTGTCTCCTTCTTGCAGGGGAACCTGCTCCCATGTGGAGCGAGGCACAATCGCTCCATTGCGTTCAATCGCGATGCGATCCGGTTTCATTTGCAGTTGGTCGACCAGACGGGCCAGGGTGGCGTCAGAATGCAACTCGGCAAATTCGCGATCGTGTCCGTTGATACAGAGCTTCATATTGCCTGGCGCCCCTCATCGTCTTGTCTATTTATCTAGACGACAAGCGTATCACGGGAGATGCATTGCTCTACGAGCTTTGGGGCAACTGTCGGCGCGACCTGCGGGAAAAGATTGCCTTCCATAGGCGCTGTGAAAGAGGTTCCGCCAAGGGTAGAGATTGCAGCATCTGTCGCTGAAGAAAAATCAGGATCTGGATGGCTTCCGTCGCAGGCGAAGCGACGTTGATCAGTTCCTTCTCTGGGCCTTCATAGAGGTGACAATCCTCTAGATAATCGACGGCGTGGCCGATTGTCTCCAAAGCTCGGCCCTGCTCGCGGCTGATGATACGTCGCATCCTGCTTCCAGAAAAAGGCCCAGCGGAAACTGTGTGAATCGCTTGTTTCCACGGCAAATGTGGTTTGGACAGCGGAGATTGGCGGCCATCTGGATGGAAGTGCGGACGCGAGTCTTCCTCACTGATGCTTGGATCGCGCTCTGCCTGCAGGCCAGTCTCAAATCTGCTGTATGTCGCCATAGCAAACCTCTTCTATCAATACTGACGTTTTCGGGGACAGTTGCGACAAGGTCAGCCGGTTACTAAGGTTTGCCAGAGTCAAATCGGAACGAATTACCAAAATAGGAATCGCTCTAGTTACGAAAGTTTGAAAAGAATGCCACGCTCGGAAATAGAGAGAATTACCTCTCGCCTATACTTGCCTGCCACCATCTTCCGTTCACGCGCTCTGGAGTGTATCTGTTGTTCCTGAAACAAGGACATGGAGAGATTGTCCATTCCACGCGACTCGATCTCGGTGGCGGAAGCGCGTCTGCTTGACACTCCCGCAATTCAACCTTAAAGTCGAGCTATAGGCGGCGACGGAGAATCGTAGCGCGTCGATGACTGCAGCCCATGCAAACTCCCAACTATTTTTGGAATTACCTGCCGCTCCTGTTTCAGATTCTGGCTGCCGTCGGGCTATCTGGATTCATAGTCCTTGCATCCTGGCTGATCGGACGCCATCGTCCCGGCAAGGTGAAACTGTCTACTTACGAGTGCGGCATGGTCGCCCAGGGGGATGCGCGCGGACGCTTTTCCGTGCGCTTCTACATGGTGGCGATGCTGTTTATTTTGTTCGACGTGGAAGCGGTCTTCATGTTTCCCTGGGCAGTCGTTTATCGCAAGCTGCCAGCCCTGACAGGTTCCCGTTTCTTCGGCTTTTGGGAAATGCTGGTGTATATCGGCTTTGTACTGGTCGGCTATTTTTACATCTGGAAAAAGGGCATCCTCGAATGGTCCAAAGACAAGGCAGACCTCTAAATGATGTCGCCTGTGATCGATAATGCCGGGAAAGTCGAATTGGAATCTGTGCTGGCGTCGCATGCAGGCGATCCAGCAGTCCTGGCATTGACCGAAAAACTGTCCACTTCCATACAGTCCGCGAAGTTCGATCGGAATGAGTTGACGCTCACGATATCGCGCGAAGATATCGTAGCAGTATGCCAAGCCGTGCAGGCCTCTGGATATAACTTCCTCGCGGACGTGACCTGCGTTGACTGGTATCCGAACCAGCCACGATTTCAAGTCACTTATCACATACTTTCCCATGGCCTGAAGAGGCGTCTTCGTCTCTGCGTGTTGGTGGAGGAGGGCGACCCCTCGGTAGACAGCATTACTACTGTGTGGCCAGCGGCAAACTTTTACGAGCGAGAAATTTTCGACCTGTTTGGCGCGCGCTTCGGCGGCCATCCAAACATGCGCCGAATTTTGCTGCCGGAAGAATTCCAGGGCAATCCCCTGCGCAAAGACTTCCCGGTGGAGGGCTATCGCTGATGGCGGAACTGTTGACCGCTCCCACCGTTGTCGCGCCCGACCAGGACCGCACCATGATCCTGAACATGGGGCCGCAGCATCCCTCCACGCACGGCGTTCTGCGCCTGGTGTTGGAAATCGACGGTGAAGTCGTCGTCCGCGTGGCCCCCGACATCGGTTTTCTCCACACAGGGATTGAGAAGACTTGCGAGGCAAAGTTTTATCAGCAGGTCGTCCCGCTGACCGACCGCATCGATTATCTCAGCCCGATGCACAATAACCTCTGTTATTGTCTGGCCGTTGAAAAGCTATTGCAGTTGGAAATTCCCGATCGCGCACAGTGGTTGCGCGTACTGCTGAGCGAACTGACGCGTCTCAATTCGCATCTGGTCTGGCTCGGCACCCACGCCATGGACCTTGGCGCGCTGACAGTCTTTCTGTACTGCTTCCGCGAGCGGGAAGAGATATTGCGGATCTTCGACGCGGTCGCCGGGCAGCGCATGATGACCTCGTATTTCCGCATTGGCGGCGTCTCGCTTGAACCACCGCTGGATTTTCATGACCGCGTCCGCAAACTGCTGAAGAACCTGCCGGAGAGAATCGATGAGTACGAGAACCTGCTCACCGGCAATCCGATCTTCATCAACCGGACCAAGGGGGTTGGCCTGTTGAGTGCGGAAGATGCCATCGCGCTCGGTGTGACTGGCCCACCGCTGCGCGCCAGTGGCGTCGATTGGGACTTGCGTCGCGATATGCCGTATTCCAGCTACGAAAAATTCCAATTTCAGGTGCCGGTTTCAAAGGACTGCGATGTGTGGGCGCGATACGTGCTTCGGGTGCAGGAGATGCGCGAGTCGGTAAAAATCGCGACCCAGGCGCTCGATGGCCTACCAGAAGGTCCTATCAAAGCAGATGCTCCAAAGATCGTCTTACCGAACCGCGAAGCGATGAAGACGCAGATGGAGGCGTTGATCCATCACTTCAAGATTGTCACTGAGGGGTTTGCCGTCCCGGCTGGCCAGGTGTATCAGGCCATCGAGTCTTCTCGCGGTGAAATGGGCTATTTCGTAGTGAGCGATGGCACGGCCAAGCCGTATCGCGTACACATGCGCAACCCAACATTTGCGACGCTCCAGGCCATTGAGAAGATGTGCGTAGGCCGCCTGCTGGCCGACGTCGTGGCGGCTGTGGGTTCGATCGACATTGTCCTTGGGGAGATTGATCGATGAGCGCGCCTACAGTGGGGACGATGGAACGTCAGCTCGCATCTCGCGCGTTGACAGCAGAGCTGTGGATCTCGCTCGCTTCCCTGCTTCGCTCACACGTGGCGATGCATACCGTCGCGGGGGTGGACGTTCAAGCGCGGATCATTTCCGACTCCGACTCTGCATTGGAATTGCTCGGCCCGAATGGAAAGCTTAGCATCGTCGGGCCGCGTACATCGGATTTCGGCGCTACCGAGTTTCGTCCTGAAGCGGGTGAATTTGGGGACGAATACTCTACATTTTTCTTCTCCGCGGACGGCTTGGTCCACCTGGAGAATTCGGTCGCGCCAATGGATTTTGAAGCTGTCGTCGAGCTTTGGTTGGGCAAGGTGCGGGCATGAGTCTGACGAACGTTGCAGTGAATCCAAAAGCCGGCGAGACTATTTTTTCTCCTGAATTGGCTGCCCGTTTCGACAAGCTGGTGACGCTTTATCCGCTACGGCGCTCCGCGCTGATTCCCATGCTGCTCTACGCGCAGGATGAGATTGGATATTTGTCCGACGCGGCGATTGCCGAGATCGCCCAGCGCCTTGAGATTACCGTGCTGGATGTCCGCAACGTGCTGACGTACTACTCCATGCTGCGCACCAGGCCGGTCGGCAAATTCAACGTGCAGGTCTGCACCAATATCAGTTGCATGTTGCGCGGTGGCCAGGAACTCTTCGAGCATTGTGAAAAGAAATTGGGAATTGGCCATCGGCAGACCACGCCGGACGGACTATTTTCACTCGAAGAAGTCGAATGCATTGGGGCCTGTAGCTGGGCGCCCGCCGCGCAGGTGAACTACGATTTTCACGAAAACCTGACGCCGGAAACGATGGACGCAATTCTGGAACAATACCGCAAGGCCGGTCAATAAATCATGCCTACTCTCGTTTCCCATCCTGACGAAGTCAAAATTGTCACCAGCCGCTTTGGCCTGGGTGCAGCGGAGATCGATCGCTACATTGAACTGGGCGGATACCAGTCCGCGCGCCAGGCCATCGAAAAGGGACCGGAGTGGATCATCGCCGAGATGAAAGCCTCGAACCTTCGCGGGCGCGGAGGCGCGGGTTTTCCCACCGGTATGAAGTGGTCTTTTGTTCCCAAGCAGTCGGAGAAGCCGAAGTACATTCTGGTCAACGGCGATGAGAGCGAACCGGGCACTTGCAAAGATCATTTGATTTTTTTGCATGATCCTCATTCCGTCATTGAAGGCGCGATCATCGCAGGTCTTGCAGTCGGCGCGAAAACGGGCTTCATCTATCTGCGCGGAGAGTATCGCTATCTTCTCACCATTATGGAAAAAGCCATCGCAGACGCGTATGCTAAGGGCTTTCTGGGCAAAGGGATCTTCGGCTCAAGCTTCGATTTTGATATCATCTCGCAGACCGGGGCAGGCGCTTACGAAGTTGGCGAAGAGTCGGCGTTGATGGAATCGCTCGAAGGGAAACGCGGTATTCCACGCATCCGGCCACCATTTCCTGCCGTAGTCGGACTGTATGGCGGACCGACGGTCATCAATAACGCCGAGACCATCGCGACTGTTCCGCACATTCTGCGCATGGGCGGAGAGGCGTACGCCAAGGTTGGCTCCGAACGCAACGGCGGCACACGGCTGTTCTGCCTCAGTGGCCATGTCGAGCGCACCGGTGTGTACGAACTGCCCATGGGCTACAACCTGAAAAAGATGATCTATGAAGTCGCTGGAGGAATTCGTGGCGGACGAAAATTGAAGGCCGTCGTTCCCGGCGGTTCTTCCACGCCGGTCTTGCTGCCGGAAGAAATCGATATTGGCATGGACTTCGATCAGGTTGGCAAAGCGGGCAGCATGTTGGGATCGGGCGGCGTTGTGGTCCTGGATGAAACTGTCTGCATGGTGGAGTTCGCCTTGCGGACGATTAAGTTCTACCAGCATGAAAGCTGCGGCTGGTGCATTCCCTGCCGCGAAGGCACAGACTGGTTGAAGAAGACGCTAACGCGTTTCCATGCCGGAGCGGGCGAAGCGCGCGACATCGACAATATTCGCTACCTGGCGGAGAACATGCTGGGCCGCACCTTCTGCCCGCTCGGCGATGCCGCTGCGATGCCGACGATTGCGTTCGTGAAAAAATTTCGGCAGGAATTTGAAGATCATCTGGATGGCAGGCCGTGTCCGTATGCAAAACAGGAAGAACTGGTCGGCGCGTGAACTAACGGGATTTTATTCGTATGATCGAAAAGGATGGCTGGATGCATGTGAGAACGACCGGCAGCCACAAACATTATCACCATCCGATTAAACCTGGAACGGTAACGATTGCCGGATTGGGTAACGATGATATACCCAAGGGAACACTCAACAGCATGCTGAAACAGGCTGGACTGAAGCAGGGGAGCTAGAAATGAGATACACGGTGATTTACGAGAAGTCGGCCACTGGCTATGGCGCCTATGTGCCCGATCTGCCGGGATTGGGCGTCGTCGGCAAAACACTGGACGATACCGAAAAGCTGATTCGTGAAGGCATTGAGGCGCACATTCAGGTCATGCGCGAGCACGGAGAAATCGTTCCCGAACCGATTTCTACAGCGGGAATGGTCGAAATTCCTTTTTCCGCTTGAGAGTTGTTTGTAAAAACGCGGCAATTGCCGCCCTTCACCGTACAGGATCCTCATGGCTGATGTAACACTCACTGTCGATGGCAAAAAAATCACCGCTCCGGCGGGCACGCTGCTGATTGAAGCTTGCCGCAAGGTCGGGATCGAGATCCCTGCATTTTGCTATTACCCTGGCCTGTCTCTTCAGGCTGCATGTCGCATGTGTCTGGTACGTATCGAAAAAATGCCGAAACTCCAGACGGCCTGCACCACGCCGGTTGCGGAAGGTATGATCGTCGCGACGGAAACCGACGAAATCAAGCAGGCGCGCAAGGGCATGTTGGAACTGGTGCTCGCGAACCACCCGCTCGACTGCCCGGTCTGCGATGCTGGCGGTGAGTGCGAGCTCCAGGACATGACCTTCAAATATGGCGCGGGCGGCTCGAAGTTCGTCGAGATCAAAAATCATCGTGACGAACATCAATGGTCTCCGGTCGTATTCTTTGATCGCCCACGCTGCATCCTCTGCTATCGCTGCGTGCGCGTTTGCAACGAGGGCATGGACGTCGCCGCGCTCGGCATTCAACAACGCAACGCCAGTTCTGTCATTGCGCCCAACGCGATAGATCACCTCGACTGCGAACAGTGCGGCATGTGCATCGATATTTGCCCGGTCGGCGCGTTGACTTCGGACACCTATCGCTACAAAACGCGGCCATGGGAGATGACCCATGTTGGCACTATCTGCACGCATTGCGGCGATGGATGTAAGACAACATTAGGCGTGCGCCGCAGTGAAGATGGCATGCAGATTGTTCGCGGCGACAACCGCGACAAGAGCGGTCTAAACGGCGATTTTCTCTGCGTGAAAGGCCGCTATGCGTTCGACTTTTCCGGCAGCCCGGAGCGCCTGACGCAGCCCTTGTTGCGCCACCGGGACGGTCAATTGAAACCCACAAGCTGGGAAACGGCAATCAAGGTTGTTGGCAACCGGCTACGTGAGGCACGCGACGCGCGTGGAGGGGCCAGCATCGGCGTCATCGGCTCGACGCGCATCACCAATGAAGAAGCCTACTTGTTGCAAAAATTTGCGCGCGGCACGCTGGGCACCAATAACATCGATCATCATCGCACCACGGATTACGTCAGCATTATGCGAGCGTTGGCCGGACAGAAGGACCGAATGGCGGGCCTGGCGGATACCGCTACGGCACCAGCAATTTTGCTGATCGGAAACGATCCAACGGAACAGCACCCAATGCTGGCGTGGAACCTGCGCGCGAATGTGCGGCATAGTCGGGCGCGTATTTACATTGCGAACCATCGCGACATCAAGCTGCATCGGCAGGCCAAGAGTTTTCAACACATTGCCGCAGATGGCTATGGCGCTTTTATGCGCTTTCTCGATGGCGAGGAAAACTCTGCATTTGGAGACGACGCCAAGAGCTTCCGAGATGCACTGCGGCAGGAGCCGAACCTGCTCATTATCTTTGGCTCTGAGCTGCGCGGCGCTGCCATATCGGACTTGGTAAAGTTTGGCCTTTCTTTGCCGGACACCAAATTTGCCTGCCTGGGAGATTATGTCAACTCGCGTGGCGCAGCCGACATGGGACTGTATCCCGATCTGTTACCAGGGTATCGGGCTGTCGAAAGTTCCGGCGCGATGCGATCGGAATATGGCGACCGCTTCCCACTACAAACAGGATTGGATCTTCCAAACATGTTGGAGGCAGCGGCGCGGAATGAACTGGCCGCGCTCTATGTCGTGGGAGATGATCCGGTCGAGCGCCTTGGGGTCCGAGCGGAAACTTTGCAAAATACTTTCCTCGTCGTTCAGGACATGTTTCTCACCGAAACGGCAAAGCTCGCAGACGTAGTGTTGCCCACTGCGAACCTCTACGAAAAATCAGGTACAGTGACGAATACTTATGGGGATGTGCAACTGGTCAAGAAGGCCGCGGACCGCGCGGGTGTACGCACAGACCTTGAATTGATTGTCAGGATCGCAGACACGATGGGCGCGAACATTCGCGCGCTGGTACCGTTCGGAAAAGGGGTGCGCGCCGACATGGGACAGTCGCGCGGCGTGCAGTCGGGCGAAGCGGACCGTCATGGCATTTGGCTGGCTGCCCACAATCTTGAGCCAAAGCTCAGCCCCTTCGACCCCAATGCGCTGCTGGATGAGATTCAGCGACTCGTTCCGGGATATGACTTTGACCGCATCGAGCTGTTGTCCGGAGCCAGCCAACAGGCCCAGGTTGCGTCCAGCGAGTTGGTACAGATTTCCAGCACCACCGAACGGGCCGATGGTGTGGTGCCTTCTGGCGATACGCTGTTTACCTCTGGGACGCTGGGACACTACAGCGAGAAATTAGTCGAAGTGCAGGCGTTCCAGGACAAACGCAGTATGGTGGCGGCGGACTGATTCCAGCAGTGGTTCTGTCAAAGATTTGCAAATAGAGATGTACGAGAAAGTGGAACCGAAAGCAACGTGAATGTTCTCGTCTTTATTCTTCTAAGCCTTCTCAAGGTCGCCGTGGTTACGGTGATCTTCCTGACGGCTGTGGCCTACACCGTGCTGCTGGAGCGCAAGCTCGTCGGGCGGATTCAGAACCGTTGGGGTCCGTCGCGCGTCGGTCCTTTCGGACTGCTACAGCCTTTGGCGGACGGCATCAAGCTCTTCTTGAAAGAAGATCTGATGCCAGACGAAGTGGCGCGTCCCCTGTTTATTCTGGCGCCCATCATTGCGCTCTCCTGCGCGCTTATCTCCATCGGCGTGATCCCGTTCGGAGAAAATATTCGTTGGCACGGCGTGGACATGTTCCAGATCGCCGATCTGAACATAGGCTTGCTGGTGATTCTCGGCGTCACTTCTATAGGCGTATATGGAATTGCGCTGTCCGGCTGGTCCTCCAATAATAAATATTCTCTGCTTGGCTCTTTGCGTTCCACAGCACAGATGATCAGCTACGAACTGGCGCTGGGCCTTTCCGTCATCGGTGTGGTGCTGCGTACAGGGTCACTTCGATTGCGCGACATTGTGAACGTCCAGAACACCCACGGCATCCTGTCATGGAACATCTTCGGCGGACTGCAATTGATTGCGTTCTTCATTTATCTGACGGCGGCCTTTGCGGAGACCAACCGGACACCTTTCGATCTGCCGGAAGCGGAAAGCGAACTGACCGCTGGCTACCACACCGAATACAGTTCGATGAAGTTCGCCATGTTCTTTATGGCGGAGTACGCCAACATGATCAACGTCGGATGCGTCGCCACACTGCTGTTTCTGGGTGGATGGTCGAGTCCCTTCGGCAACCTGCTGCCAGCCCTCGGCGGCCCTGTAATGCAGGCGCTGCTGCCAGTCTTTTGGTTTGTCGCCAAGGTCTTCTGCTTCCTGTTTCTTTATGTCTGGGTGCGTGGGACCCTGCCGCGCTTCCGCTATGACCAGTTGATGGGCTTCGGCTGGAAGTTTCTTCTACCGCTTGCTATCGCCAACGTGATGGTGAGCAGTCTGGCGCTGGCGTTCCGTGGTTGATACTGAATTACAATTCAGTGGAATTAGAAAACGATGCATCTAGCCCTCTTCATTATTTTCGGACTGATGTGCCTCGGCGGAGCGGCGAACCTCCTGCTGCAGCGGCACCCGATCAACAGCGCGCTTTCGCTGATCGTGGTGATGTCCTCGCTGGCCGTTTTATATCTGCTGCTGGGGGCGGAATTTCTGGCGCTGGCGCAGATCATCGTCTACTCCGGCGCAATCATGGTGCTGTTCGTTTTTGTCATCATGCTGCTGAATGCCGGCGAGGAGGAACGCACGCACGGCAGTCGAGCGGCATATCTAGCGGGCATTCCCGGCGTGATGGCCCTGTTTGCCGTCCTGACTTCCACGTTCTTTACGTTGCGTACCAGCTTCGGCAGCGCGAGGCTCGGCGGTTTTCTTGTCACAACGGAAGATTTGAGCCGGGTGCTTTTTCGCAACCTGCTGCTCCCGTTTGAAGTCGCTTCCATTTTGATTCTGGTGGCGATTCTGGGCGCGGTCGTGCTCGCTGGAAAGGAACGCTAACGTGGCCGTCCCCATTGCCTGGTATCTCATTCTAAGTGCCGCATTGTTTTCCATCGGAGTGTTCGCGTTTCTCATCAAGCGCAACATCATTACGATTTTCATGTCGATCGAACTGATGCTGAACGCAGTCAACCTGGCCTTTGTCGCCTTTGCCAACCACTGGCATCAGGTGAGCGGGCAAATTTTCGTGTTCTTTGTGATGGTCGTCGCTGCGGCAGAGGCCGCGGTGGGTCTCGCGATCATCATTGCCGTCTATCGCTCGCGAGAGACGCTGAACGTCGACCAGATCAACTTGATGAAGCTATGACACTTTCTCTGCATCTTTGGCTGCTGCCCTTATTGCCCCTGGCTGGTTTCGCCATCAACGGGATGCTGGGCCGCCGCCTGACTAAATCCGTAGTGTCCCTGGTTGCGTTGCTATTCCCCGCCGCAGCCCTTATTCAGGTATTGTGGATCGCTGCGCAGGCGTATCACAGTCTCGCATTCCCCTATGTTGAACGTTTTGCTACGCCGTGGATCGCCGTGAGCGGATTCCATGCGAATTTTTCTTTTCTTCTAGATCAGTTGACGCTGATCATGTTGCTTGTCGTCACTGGCGTAGGTTTTGTGATCCATCTTTACTCCGTTGGCTACATGGCCGAGGAAGAGGGCTACTGGCGCTTCTTCAGCTATATGAACCTGTTTCTGTTTTTTATGCTGACGCTGGTCCTGGCGGCCAATTTCCTGTTGATGTTTGTCGGCTGGGAAGGTGTCGGCCTTGTTTCCTACCTGCTGATCGGCTTCTACTATCAAAAAGATTCCGCAGCGAATGCGGGCAAGAAGGCATTCATCGTCAACCGCATCGGCGACTTTGGCTTCCTGCTCGCCATGTTCCTGCTCATCGCGCGCTTTGGTTCGTTGAGCTTCACAACGGTCTTCGCCAGCATCGCGGCCCAACCGGCAATGCAGGGCGGCGCGCTGACGGCGATTGCTTTGTTGCTCGTACTGGGAGCAACGGGCAAGTCCGCGCAGATTCCTCTGTACGTCTGGCTGCCGGATGCGATGGAGGGTCCGACGCCGGTCTCCGCGCTGATCCACGCCGCCACCATGGTCACGGCGGGCATCTATATGGTGGCGCGAACGCATGTTCTGTTCGACCGCTCGCCGCTCGCGCTCAGCGTTGTTGCTGTCATCGGCGCGGCGACGGCGTTCTTTGCCGCGACCATCGGCATTGTGCAAACGGACATCAAGCGCGTGCTGGCCTACTCCACAATTTCGCAACTCGGCTACATGTTTCTCGCCTGCGGAGTTGCCGCATACTCGGTGGCAATCTTTCATCTAATGACGCACGCATTCTTTAAAGCGCTGCTGTTCCTGGCTGCGGGCAGCGTCATTCATGCGCTCGGTGGCGAACAGGACATGCGAGCGATGGGCGGCCTGCGCAAAAAACTGCCCGTGACATTCTGGACCATGACGGCGGCAGTGTTCGCCATCAGCGGATTTTTCCCGTTCGCGGGCTTCTTCAGCAAGGACGCGATTCTGGCTGCGACCTTCCTGTCCCCACACGGCGGCAAGCTGCTGTGGGCCGTCGGTCTTGTGACTGCGGGCCTGACCTCGTTCTACATGTTCCGGCTGTGGTACATGACGTTCTTCGGCGACGTGCGCTATCGGGAACATCGCGTCGATCATGCAGCACACTCGACGCACGGCAGTCATGGCGTCCACGAAAGCCCCTGGATCATGTTGCTGCCGCTGGTCATTCTCGGCATTTTATCGTTCGCTGGCGGATGGATAGGCTGGCCGGAAGCCCTGGGCGGACATGACTGGATTGGACATTTTCTCGATCCTGTCTTTGGCAACGGCGCTGCTCCTGCTGCAAATGCGGCTACCTATGGGCTGGAAAGAATTCTTGCTGCTGTGTCGATGTTGACAGCGCTGATCGGTTGGTTTTTGGCCGATCTTTTCTATCGCCGCAGACCGCAACTGGCGGATGATGCCAAGCGTCCGATGCAGCCGCTGTACAAACTTTTGTGGAACAAATATTGGGTCGATGAAATTTATGCGGACGTCATCGTCTGGCCTTTACTTGTTCTTTCCAGGAATGTGTTGGGCCGAGGCATCGATCAAAGCATAATTGACGGGACAAACACGGCATGGGTCACGGGCGCTCGTGGCGCCAGCTCGTGGATTCGCCGTATGCAATCTGGCAACATCCGCTCATACGCAGGCTGGCTGGCGGCTGGCGCTGCGGCGGTGTTGATTGTGGTGTTGTACTTGGCCCACATGTATTGAAGGGGAACGATTCTGTGCTGAACGCAAGTATTCTTACGTGGCTCACCTTCCTGCCCGCGCTCGGCGCGGCGGTCGTGATGTTGCTGCCCAGGCGCGGACGCGCTCCTCAGGTCTTCACGCTGCTGCTGACACTGTTACTTTTTGCGATGGCGCTGCATTTGCCAGCGCATTACGACTATCGCCAGCAGCAAGGGTTCCAATATGAATTGAACGTTCCATGGATCGGCAATCCGGCCATTCATTACCACGTCGGTGTGGACGGACTTTCCATGTGGCTGGTGGTGCTGGTGTCGTTTCTTGCACCGCTTGGCGTATTGATCTCCTGGCGCGTTATCGAGGATCGCAAGAGCGAGTTCTACGCATTGTTTCTGTTGCAGCAGACGGCGATGTATGGAGTCTTCATTGCGCTCGATTTAATTCTTTATTACGCATTTTGGGAACTGTCCATTGTTCCGCTGGCGCTGTTGATCGGCATGTACGGTCGCAAGAATGGGCGCGCCGCTGCGATCAAATTTTTCCTGTATGCCTTCATTCCCTCCGCGCTGCTTCTGGTCGGAATGCTATGGCTTTACACGCAGACTGGCACCTTCGATCTCGTCCAGTTACAGCAGCAGATGCATGGCTGGAGCGCTGGAGCCCACGCTACCGGGTTGTGGCTGACTTCGCTTGCATTCCTGCTGGCCTTTGCCGTCAAGGTCCCAGTATTTCCGCTGCACGGCTGGTTGCGAGATGGCATCAGCGAAGCCCCAACAGCGGTTGCGATGATCCTTGCTGGTAAGCTGGGCCTGTATTCCCTGCTGCGCTGGCATGTTGCGCTATTTCCCAGCGAGGCGACGCATGTTGCTCCGCTGATGGTCGCGCTCGGCGTCATCGGCATTCTGTATGGAGCGCTG
>JAJYGR010000156.1 GCA_021790655.1 Acidobacteriota bacterium
GTTTTGGCCGGAGCTATAACGTGCATCCTGCTGCCCAAGGGAATCCTTCTTCTTCTTGCTTTCTTGGTGTGGCTCTGGATCCAGCATCGGAGGCGGTCAGTCTCCCTATCGTCGTTTGGCCTGATGATCGTAGGCTACTTCATTGTTGTTAGCTCAATGCTGCTTTATTTCTGGAGTCAAGGAGGCTTGAACGACCTGGTATATGCAAACGTTGTGTGGCCGTTCCGTCACTATGGCGCACTAAATACTGTGCCCTATGCGCAAGGTATTCTCCGAGATCACTGGTATCCCTGGGTCATACCGACGAACGGCATCCACTGGACTGCTGGAATGGCGGCAATTCAGATAACACCTTTCCTATTTGTGGCGGCGCTTCCCGTGCTGTTGCTCATACTTGGCTTTAAGAACCACGCCGCCAATATCAAACCGGAGATTTTGCTTTACTGGCTGTGTGGATGGGCATTGTGGCTGTCAGAGCTTCACCGAAGAGATATGGTCCATCTCGCATTCGGCTCGCCGTTGCTGGTGATTCTATGCATCCATTACTTGAGCGAATATCGGACCAAAATTATCGACCTGGCCCTGCAAATTCTTCTCATAAGTGCATCGTGCCTCGCCTGCATAAATTTATTTATGGTTCTGGCTGCACATCCAGTAAAAACCAGAGTAGGAACCGTCGCTGTCTACAGTGACGCTTCCGTCCTGACGTTTTTAGATAATCATGTGGCTCCCGGGACAGAGATCTTCGCATACCCATATTGCCCCATGTACTATTTTCTGACCGCTACCAACAATCCGACGCGCTATAGCATTCTAGTCTATCGCTACAACATTTCTTCGGAGTTTCAAGAGGTCGTTCAGACCCTGGACCAGCGCAAGGTGAAGTATGCCGTATGGGACACGAACTACATAACGAAGCCGGCACCTACCCAGAGTTTCATCATCGAACCATACCTTGATTCTCACTATAAGATCATCTGGGCGAAAGAAGGCATTCGCATCATGGAGCGGAAGAGTGATGGCGATACGAAATAGCGATATACCCAGTCCTGAATTCGACCGATATGCTTCCTCGTATGCCTCGTTGCTCGACGATCCAGTGAGGAACAGATTCGCGCATGATTCCCTTCATTTTCACCATAGGAAATGGCTGCTGATTCAGCGGCTTTTGCAGCGCTTTGGCGTGGACGGTGCGACGCAAAGATGGCTCGATGTTGGCTGCGGCAAGGGCGAGTTGCTGGAGCTGGCAGGCAGCAACTTCGCGGAGGCCATCGGGTGTGATCCGTCCGCAGAGATGCTCTCCTCTTCAAGTAACTTCAGGATGGAACAGCAGCCGTCGTTGGTAGAATTGCCATTCGGCGACGCCTCCGTCGATTTTGTGACCGCTGTATGCGTCTATCATCACGTTCATGCAGCTGCAAGAACACTGCTGACCAGGGAAATCCGGCGGGTGCTAACGCCCGGAGGACTGTGTTGCATCATCGAACACAATCCCTGGAACCCAGTCACGCGAGCAATTGTTCGACGATGTCCAGTAGACGTTGACGCGGAACTTCTAACAGCGACATGCGCCACCTCTCTACTAAAAACGACAGGCTTTGAAGCGCTCCGTTTAGAATACTTTCTCTATTTTCCTGAGAGAGTTTTCAATCGCATTGCCCCGGTGGAACAGATGCTTCGTAAAATACCTTTCGGCGGCCAATACGCTTTGCTCGCAAGAGCGCCCGCGTGATACAGAGTACTGACCGCAAGAGACTGGATTACCATCCTGCTCAATACATTTACATCCGCCTGAAGCCCCCCAAAAATTATCCTCTGTTCAATTCCATAAAAATTGTCTACTCTGGATGCTTCGAAAGGACACCACACAATCCTCCGCGGAGAATACGTCCACATGGTCCAGCGTTCGTTGTGCAGAATCGCATCTCTCTTTGTTTTAACCTTCTCAACATTCTGTCTGGCATTTGGGCAGCAGTCTGGCAAGCACTTGTTATTGCAAACGCCTACGCTCAGCCAGACGCAGATTGCCTTCGCTTATGGCGGAGACATCTGGATTGTCAGCCGCGAGGGCGGCATGGCGCAACGCCTGGTGACAGGCACCGATCTGTTGAGCGGCCCGATATTTTCTCCGGATGGATCGATGGTTGCCTATAGCGGCAACTACAACGGCAATCAGGATGTCTATGTGGTGCCTTCCAGAGGCGGTGAGCCGCGTCGGCTGACCTATCATCCTGGATCCGATGTTGCTGTGGGATGGACCCCTGACGGAAAATCGGTCCTGTTCCGCTCCCCTCGCACCAGCGCCTCCGATCCAGACCATCTTTTTACCATCCCGGTCACGGGCGGCTTCCCAAAACAGTTGCCACTGCCGATGGCTGAGGCAGGTTCATTTTCCCCCGACGGCACCCACCTGGCCTACGAGCCTATTTTTCAGTGGGAGCCGGACTGGAAGCATTACCACGGCGGCCAGACGCTGAAGGTCTGGATCGCGAACCTGGCCGACTCCAGCGTGGTCCAGGTCCCGCGGGAAAACTCGAACGACAAAAATCCGATGTGGGTCGGCAACAAAATTTATTTTCTATCGGACCGCAAAGGCCCCGTCACATTGTTTGTCTACGATCCAGCAACCAAGCAGGTTTCCCAGCTCATTCAAAACACGAATGGCTTCGACATCAGTTCTGCCGCAGCCAACTTAGGGCCCAATGGGGGAGCGATCGTCTACGCCCAGTTCGGCGTTATTCATTTGTATGACCTGAAGTCCGGCAAAGACACCGTGGTCCACATTACGGTGGCAGGCGACATGCCACAGCTACAGCCACATTTTGTAAAGGTTGCCAAACAGATTGAGAATTCTGGCATCTCTCCCACAGGAAAACGCGCCGTGTTCGAAGCCCACGGAGACATTCTGACGGCCCCTGCCGACAAGGGGAATGTCCGCAACCTGACGCAGACTCCTGGCATCGAAGAACGCAATCCGTCGTGGTCTCCAGATGGGCAATCGATCGCATATTTCTCCGATGAGTCTGGCGAATACGCGCTGCACATTCGCAATCAAAACGGTCTGGGACCCGTCAAGAAAATCAATCTGGGCCAGCCGCCATCCTTTTTTTATTCGCCCAGATGGTCGCCAGACAGCAAAAAGATTGCCTACGCCGATAAGCGGCTGAATCTTTGGTATGTCGATCTGGACCATCCGACGCCGGTAAAGGTGGATACAGATAACGTCAGCGATGATGGCCCGCTGCGTGCCAATTGGTCCCCGGACAATCAATGGCTGACCTATACCAAGTATCTCCCCAATCGTCTCCACGCCGTCTATGTGTACTCCCTGACAACGCATAAGGCGACGCAGTTGACCGACGGCATGAGCGATGCACTATACCCCGCCTTCGATATGAACGGGAAGTATCTCTACTTTACCGCCAGCACCAATGTAGGTTTGAGCGCGACTGGGTTCGATATGACCAGCGATGCACATCCTATAACTCGCAATATCTATGTTGCCGTCTTGCGGAAGGACCTGCCGTCGCCAATCGCGCCGGAGAGTGACGATGAGAAGTCCGCATCCGACAAGAAAAAACAGGACAACACGAGCGCAGACTCCGTGGATGATGCCAAGCAATCCGACGCGGCAAAGTCAGAGAGCAAGACCGAAGATAAGACCGATGCCAGCAAGAATGCAAAACCCAAGAAGCCTGTCGTAGTTACCATCGACTTCGGGGACATTGGCCAGAGAATTCTTTCGCTGCCCATTCCCGCCCAGAACTATCTTGGATTGAGTGCTGGAAAGACCGGCGTGCTCTATCTGCAAGAAGGCGCAATCGTCGATACGCGCCAGGGCCCTCCTACATTCAAGGTGCAGCGATTTACCTTGAAAGATCGCAAGACGAAGAAAATACTCGATGGCGTCTCACGGTTTGCCGTTTCCAACGATGGCAGTGCCATGCTTTACGAAACAAAAGATTCCTGGTTCATCAACCCTGCCGACGCGCCGCCAAAACCTGCCAAGGGCTTGCTGAAAACTGCGGACATGGAAGTCAAAGTGGTTCCCCAGGAAGAATGGCGCCAAATGTACCACGAGGTGTGGAGGATTGAGCGCGACTTCTTCTATGATCCAAACTTCCACGGCCTGAACATTCAGGAAGCAGAGCAGCATTTCCAGCCCTATCTTGATGGACTTGCCAGTCGTGATGATCTGGGTTACTTGTTCCGAGAAATGTTGAGCTATATTTCTGTGGGCCACATGTTCGTGCGCGGCGGAGAAGAGCCAAAGGTCCCTCATGTAAGCGTTGGTCTGCTCGGAGCGGACTACACGATCGAGAACGATCGTTACCGCTTCGCCAAGGTCTACAGCGGAGAGAACTGGAATCCGGACTTGCATGCTCCGTTGACCCAACCCGGCGTAAATGTAACTGCAGGCGAATACTTACTCGCCGTAAACGGCCACGATCTTACAGGCAAAGACAACATCTACAGTTTGTTTGAGGAAACTGCGACCAAACAGACCGTGCTGAAAGTAGGACCGAATGCTGATGGAACTGGCTCCCGAGAAGTGACCGTTGTACCAGTAGCAAACGAACATAACCTGCGCAATCTTGATTGGATTGAGAGCAATCGTCGCCTGGTAGACAAGCTGAGTGACGGGAAGCTTGCCTACGTGTACTTGCCGGACACGGGAGGAGGAGGCTTCACAAATTTCAATCGCTATTACTTTGCCCAGGTCGATAAACAAGGGGCCATTATCGACGAGCGCTTCAACCATGGCGGTCAGATTGCCGACTACATCATCAATAATCTGCACCGGTCGCCAATGAACATGGAGGTGACGCGCGAAGGCCATATTTCCATCCATCCATCGGAAGCAATTTTTGGACCCAAGGTCATGATCATCAACCAGTTTGCCGGCTCTGGGGGAGATGCGATGCCATGGCTGTTCCGCAAGGCTGGAGTTGGCCCACTGGTCGGCATGCGAACCTGGGGCGGGCTTGTGGGCATTGGCGGCTATCCCCCGCTGATGGATGGTGGCACTGTTACTGCGCCGCGTGATGCTCTCTATGGATTACACGGCCACTGGGTAGTAGAGAATCACGGAATTCCACCCGACTATGAAGTGGACATGGATCCCAAACTTGTGCGCGAAGGACAGGACCCCCAATTGCTGAAAGCAATTGCGGTAGAGATGGAACTGCTGAAGAAGCAGCCTCCTCCGCACTATCCTAAGCCAGCGTATCCGAACTATCATCCGCAACTGCCTGCTATTCAGTAATGGCTACTGTGCATGGGGCCAAGCTGGCGTCTTGCCAGCTTGGCCCCATGGCTTGTTTCGTTGACGTTGAAACCGGAGGTGTAGAGTTGAAATTTTTACGAGTTCGAGTTGAGCAGGGTTTTGCATATCTTTGCAGCGCCGTTCTCCTGTGTGGCACCACTCTGGCAATTTCAGCCCAGCAATCGCAGGCGCATCCCGCCACTCCTGTTGCAATCACTGTGCTGCATTGCCCAAAGTTGCTAGATAGCCCGGCTGGGAAAATGTTAGGGCAAACCTCCGTAGTGATTGCAGGGGACAAGATTCAAAGTGTTCTTCCTGGATTCCAGAACATCCCAAACGCAAAGACCATCGATCTTGCGGACCAGACCTGTCTGCCCGGACTGATCGACGACCACGTCCATCTCGACGATCAGTTTAGTAAGACCACCTACACGGAAAGGGTCCACTTAAATCTACCCGACCATGTGCTCCGTTCCACGCTCTATGCACGGCGCACGCTTCTGGCGGGTTTTACAACCGTCCGCAATGTTGGGGACGGCGACTACGACACAGTGGCGCTGCGCAATGAAATCAATGCCGGGTATGTCGAAGGACCACGAATCTTTACAGCGGGACCGGCAATCAGCACTACGGGAGGCCATGCGGACCGCACGAATGGACTCAGTATGGACTTACAGGGCGACCCGGGGCCGATGCAGTCAATCATCGACGGACCGCAGGAAGCGCGAAAGGCAGTGAGGCTCCACTACAAGGAGGGTGCGGACCTGATCAAGGCCATGACCTCCGGCGGCGTGATGGACCTGGGCACAAACGGCGACGGCCCACAGATGACGGAAGATGAGATTAAAGCGATTGTCGATACCGCACACGATTACGGTATGACCGTCGCGGTACACGCGCATGGAGCCGAAGCCATACGCCGTTCCGTAGTAGCAGGCGTGGATTCCGTGGAGCATGGAACTTTTATGGATGCCGAAGACATTCGGCTGATGAAGGAGCACGGCACCTTTTACTGCCCTACTGTCTACACCGCCGTCTATGTAACCGAACAGGCCAGGAAAGGGGCATATCCTCCTGCTGTGACGGCGAAGGCTTTGAAGGTTGGCCCGCAGATTGAGCATACCGTAGCTACGGCATACAAATCCGGCGTCAAATTTGCCTATGGGACCGATGCCGGCGTGTATCCGCATGGTCAGAATTGGGAAGACTTTATTTACTTGGTGAAAGATGGTGTTCCCGCAATGTACACGCTGCAAATGGCTACCATCAATGCTGCTCAATTGTTGCGGCATGACGACGAGTTCGGAAGTGTTGCTGTCGGCAAAGATGCAGACGTTGTTGCAGTCCCAGGAAATCCACTGACTGACATCAACGTAATGAGCAGGGTCAGCTTTGTCATGAAGGATGGAGTCATCTACAAACAGGACGGAAAAGAATTGCTGCCACCAACTATCCTTAAGTAGATATACGGCTTCCACTATTCTGTTCAAGGATGATTCGACGATGAAGCGCCAGTTTGATTTCCGCCTTCTTTCAACGCAGTTGTGCCTCGCGTGGTGTTTGTTGATACCCCTCGGCGGACACGCACAGGCCGCATCGAAACCGCTTTCTGCAAAGGTGGAGCAAATTGCAGCGGCGCACAAGGGGAAGGTCGCGCTCTATGCCGAGGACCTGTCTACCCACCAGACGGTTGAGATCCACGCGGACACTCCGGTGCAGACCGCATCCGTCATCAAACTCGCCATCCTGTACGAAGTGCTGGAAGAGATTCGCGCCGGGAAAGCATCCTGGAAGGAGCCGATCGTTCTGAAGCAGGACGATAAGGTTGAAGGTTCCGGACTTCTCCAGTTTCTAGACACGCCACTCACGCTTACCTTGCGCGACGTGGTCACACTGATGATTGATTTCAGCGACAACACCGCCACCAACCTTATGATCGACCGCTTCGGAGTGGCCAGCGTGAATGCGCGGATGGAGTCGATCGGTCTGAAGAACACGCATTTATACAAAAAGGTATTCAAACCCGCAACCGAGCCGATGCCCGCCGACCAGAGCAAGTTTGGACTGGGAAAAACGACTGCCCGCGAAATGGCGCAGCTTATCGCGCGCTTCGGCAAGTGCCAACTTTCAAAGGAACCTGCGACGGCGTCGGACCAGGCGCTCTGCTCCACGGCAGTCAATATTTTGCGACATCAATTTTATCGGGACGCCATCCCGCGTTATCTGGAAACCATAGATTCCAGCGAGCAAGGGACGGCCATCGCCAATAAGACCGGGGCACTGGATGATGTGCGGAACGATGTAGCGCTGATCGGAACGAAGCATGGCATTATCGTCATCTCCGCCTTCACCTACGACAATGCCGACCATAGTTGGCAGAGCGATAATGCAGGCGAACTGACAATCGCCCATCTTGCCAAAGCCATTGTGGACGCATGGGCGCCCGATGGCCTGTCGCCCGCCGCGCTTACGATTTTTCCCCTGCGCTAAACAGCCATCACTCGACCTCATTCACAAGTGTTCCGATGGGCGCAATGGTGATCCTTATCTCATCTTTACTGTGGAGCGTGAAAGTATCCGGTGGAACAATGCCTGTGCCGGTGAGTAGGAAGCAGCCGCGCGGGAAGCTGTTGTCGCGAAACAGATACTCCACCAATGTAGTGGGATCGCGCTTCATATCGGCCAGCGTTACGGCTGCCGAGAATTCCTGCTTTGACCCGCGCAAAATTTCAAGGCTTATCTGCGTGGAAAGTGGCAGCGGCCCTTGCGTAATTAAAATACCAGGCCCCAGTGCACAGCTCTTGTCATACACCTTGGCCTGCGGCAGATATAAAGGGTTCGCGCCTTCGATGTCCCGCGAACTCATGTCATTGCCCACGGTGTAGCCAACGATTTTCCCTCGTGGATTTACCACAAGGGCCAACTCCGGTTCCGGTACAGACCAGGTCGCGTCCCGGCGAATCCTCACCTTACTGTTCGGACCAGCGACCCGGTGCGGCGTGGCCTTGAAAAATAATTCCGGACGGTCTGCGGAATACACCCGGTCGTAAAAATCGCCTCCGCCAGCGTCCTTCGACTCTTCGATCCGGGCACTGCGGCTGCGATAGTAGGTAACGCCCGCGGCCCACACTTCCTGGTTCTCAATTGGCGCTTCCATCGCATACGGCAGCTCATCGCCGATTGGCTGACTCTTCCTAATTACATCGGAGAGATATTCTTGCAAATCATCTCTCATGATAAGTGCATCCCAGAATGGCCCTTCGAGCCGGTAATACTGGCCCGCATCTTCCACGTAATGCCCCTGCATGGTCTTGTAAATGATCACTTACGTTGCGCCTTTCTTATTGGAAATTCCAAACTCCTGACTGCAAGTGTAATGAAACTTCCAATCGGATTACGAAGACGAGTGATGCCCCGCACAGATATATTTGCGGATAGCTCTGGAACTATTGAGAGGGTCGAGGCTTAAAGATGCCAGTGGATGCGCCATTCAAAAACACGTTACAGATTCAATCGGAGATGCGAAAGCGCTGGCTTTTTATCCTGCCCTGCGTATTTGTCACCTATAGCCTCGCGTATCTCGACCGGACCAACTACGGCTTTGGGGCCGCTGCCGGACTGGCCGCCACGCTGCACATCAGTAACGCTCGTTCCGCCCTGCTGGGAGCACTATTCTTTCTCGGATATTTTCTGTTCCAGGTCCCGGGCGCGGCCTACGCGCAGCGTAAAGGTCCGACACGCCTTATTTTTTTCGCTCTGGTCAGTTGGGGCATTCTCGCGGCATTGACAGGGGTGCTGTGGAACTTCTGGCTGCTGGCGCTCGACAGGCTTTTGCTGGGCGTTGCGGAAAGCTTTATCCTGCCCGCCATGCTGATCCTGCTGACCCACTGGTTTACACGCGCAGAGCGGTCACGCACCAACACACTGCTGTTTCTGGGTAACCCCGTGACAGTCCTGTGGATGTCCGCAGTGACCGGATATCTGATCGAGGCCGTCGGCTGGCAAAAGGCTTTCATCTACGAGGGCGTTCCATCCATCGTGTGGGCATTCCTCTGGCTGCTGCTGGTCCACGATGGACCGCAGCAAACACCGTGGATGAGCCAGCCTGCTCGAGATTATTTGAGTCATCGTTTGGACCACGAACAGCAGGTACTTCCCAGCGCGACTGATTTCAAATCTGCACTTAGAAATCCCAGCGTGCTGTGGCTTTGCATCCAGTATTTCCTCTGGAGCGTCGGCGTCTACGGATTTGTATTATGGCTGCCGACCGTGATCAAACAAGGCTCATCTCGCAGCATCCAGATTACGGGCCTGCTCAGCGCCGCGCCTTACCTGCTTGCAATTCTGCTGATGTTGGCGGTCGCGCATTTTTCCGACAGAACGTTGCAGCGCAAACATTTTGTCTGGCCTTGTTTGATGCTGTCCGGGGCCGCGCTGCTCGGCTCCTACTTCACCACAGCGCATAGTTTTTGGGCAGCTTATGGATGCTTGATCCTCGCCGGTGGCGCGATGTATGCGCCCTACGGGACATTCTTTGCCATCATCCCGGAAATGCTGCCGAGCAATGTCGCGGGAGAGGTGATGGCGTTGATCAACAGTTGTGGCGCGCTCGGCGGATTTTTTGGCGCGTGGTTGGTCGGCCTGCTGGCCGCAACCACGGGAAACTCCCGGTCGGGGTTCCTGCTCATGGCCATATCGCTGACGGTCGCGGGTCTTATCATCCTCGCATTGAAAGAAACGCCGCGCAAAAAGGATGGTGCTTCTGTAGATTTCCAATGTACATAAACATTACGCGTGCTCAGTCCATTCTCTTGCTCGAACTCTTCACCGTTGCTTCCCAAAGTCCGTTCAGGTAAGCGGCGCCGAGGGCGCGGTCATAAAGGCCGTAGCCGGGGGTGCCTGTTTCTCCCCAAATCATGCGGCCGTGATCGGGCCGCGCGTAGCCGTCGAAGCCAGTCTCGTAGTACGCCCTGACGATGCCAGCCATGTCCAACGATCCCGCCGAGGAATAGTGCGCCGTTTCCTGGAAGTTGCCACGCTCATCTACCTGTACGTTCCGAAGGTGGGCAAAGTGGATGCGTTTTTCTCCGCCGAATTCCCGCACCATGCCAATGACGTCATTCCGCAGGTCGGAGCCGAGCGATCCGGAGCACAGCGTCAGGCCGTTCGCGGGATCATCGACCATGTCGAGAATGCGCCGCAGGTCTTCCCTGTTCTTCACGATACGTGGCAGGCCAAAGATGGGGCGCGGAGGGTCGTCCGGATGGATCGCCATCCTGATGCCAGCCGAAGCCGCCACCGGGACCACGCGCTCAAGAAAGTACGCAAGGTTCTGCCTCAGTTGCTCTTCCCCCACCGACGCATACGCATCCAATACACGACTGAGTTCCGCTGGCGTGTAGTAGTTGTCCCAGGCAGGCAGATTGATTCCCTTGGCCACTTCTATGTTGGCGGCCACATCGACATCGAATGCGAGGCTGGTCGAGCCGTCGGGAAGCTTGCGGTCCAGGGTCGTGCGCGTCCAGTCGAACACCGGCATAAAGTTGTAACAGACCACCTTTATGCCTGAGGACGCCAACCGTACCAGGGTCTCGCAGTAGTTCGCGATGAGTCCGTCCCGACTCGGCTTGCCCAGCTTGATGTCTTCGTGAACCGGCACGCTCTCTACGACCTCGAATGCAAGGCCGTGAACATCGATGGCGCTTTTTAGCGCTTGAATTTTATCGACCGGCCAAGTCTCTCCTGCCGTTACGTCATAGAGTGCGGAGACGATTCCATGCATGCCGGGAATTTGCCGAATGTACTCCAACCTGACGGGGTCGGATTTTCCGTACCAACGAAAACTCATCTTCATGGCGATATTTGTCCTAATGGGGATTGAACGTTCTGACTGCATTCTTAAATCGCTTCGCCCTACAAAATGACGCAGATTTGCTTTTGCCGGCCAAGTTGCTCGATTTCAAGCTCGACAACATCTCCAGCTTTCAGATATTTGGGTGGTTTCATGCCAAGACCGACGCCGGGCGGCGTTCCGGTCGAGATCAGGTCTCCCGGTTCCAGGGTCATAAACTGCGATAAATAATGCACCAAAAAAGGCACGTTGAAGATCATCTTTGCCGTCGTGCCCTTCTGGCGCAGTTCTCCATTGACACACAGCTTCATGGGAAGCGCATCCACGTTCGATATCTCCTCTGGCGTGGCCAGCCACGGACCGAGCGGATTGAATGTGTCGCAGCTTTTGCCTTTCGTCCATTGGCCACCACGTTCCAACTGAAAGGCGCGCTCCGATACATCGTGGGAAACGCAGTAGCCCGCGATATGCGAACGCGCGGCTTCCGGCGAGGCCAAATAGCGGGCTTCTTTCCCGATGACAACACCCAGCTCCACTTCCCAGTCGGTCTTTTCGCCGCCACGAGGGATCTGGATATTGTCATACGGCCCGATCACAGTATTGGAAGCTTTCAGAAAAACAATTGGCTCCGCGGGAATCGGCATTCCGGATTCTTCCGCGTGGTCGGAGTAATTCAGTCCGATGCAGATGACTTTGCCGGGCCGCGCCACAGGCGCAGCCCATCGCTCGGTCTCAGGCACAACCGGCAACGATGCCGCATCGCGCCGAAGTATTTCTGCCAGCCGATCCACATCGCCGCTTGCAAAGAATTTCGTGTCCCAATCCTGAAAATGCGCCGACAGATCGCAGCGGCTTCCGTTGCTGCCGATAATTCCTGGCTTTTCATCGCCTGCAGGACCAAACCTAATCAATCGCATGCCGATCGTTTCTCCTGATCATGTTCGCAACTTCCTAAAATTCGCATAGCACCATTAGATAGCTTGATCGGGAACTGAAACCCAGCAGGAACAGTCACAAAGACATTCCGCCATCGATCTGAAATGCAGATCCAGTGACAAAGCTGGCCTCGTCAGACACCAGATACAGCGCGGCCTGGGCAATCTCTTCTGACGTTCCTAGTCGTCGCAAGGGCTGTCGGGCAATAAACTGTTTTCGCATTTCCTCGGCATTTCCCTTCGCGCTCAGGCGCGCCCGCAAAGAAGGTGTGTCCACCGTTCCGGGGCACAGACAATTCACACGGATATTCTCGCCTGCGTAGTCGAGCGCCATGGATTTGGTCAGGGAAAAGACTGCTCCCTTCGTGGCGCTATAAAGGACCCGGTCTGCCACAACGCGGAGTGCGCTGGTAGATGCAGTGTTCAATATGACGCCGCCACCTTGTTGGAGAAACACCGGGACAATGGCCCGGCTGAACAGAAACATGCTCTTCACATTGATGGCGAACGCTCGGTCCCATTCTTCTTCCGCCAGCGTATGAATCTTACCGCCGGTGACAATTCCAGCATTGTTGAAAAGAATGTCGATCCTTTTCCATCGGGAGATTGCTTGTTGGACCACTCGCTCAACATCGTTTGGAGAAGAAACATCCGCCGTCAGCGCCTCCGCGTCACCACCCTGGCTGCGGATTTCCTCCACCAGTTCCGCATTGCGCTCCGGATCGCAATCGATGGCTGCGACCGCTGCGCCTTCCCTTGCAAACAGCAGGCTGGAGGCGCGGCCAATACCCGCTGCAGACCCGGTAATCACGACAATTTTTCCCGCCAGTTTGCCGGGTGTTTTCACTCTGCGCCTCCCGTCCCAATGCCGGAGTCCTGAAATCCCATGCCGCCAGTTGGCACTAATAATCCTCCATCGACGACCAAACTTGTTCCTGTTATAAAGGAAGCCCAGTCGCTTGCTAAGAAAACAATCGCGTTCGCCACTTCCTCGGGACGTCCAATCCTGCCCAATGGGTGCATTCTGCTACAGCCCTCGATAACTTTCTCGGGCGATGCCGTCCGGTCCGCGCTCCAACGCAGCATTGGCGTATCGATGGATCCCGGACACACGCAGTTGGCGCGAATGTTCTTGCGAGCAAAGTCCAGCGCGATCGAACGCGTGATCCCCAGCACAGCATGTTTGGCCGCTACATACGCTGCGGAATTCGCCACCGCGGTAAGGCTCTGTACGGAAGCCACAATGACAATGGCCCCGCCCCCCGATGCGAGCATGGCTGGAATGGCGTATTTCGTTGAGTAAAAACAGCCCTTTACGTGGACATCGAAGGTCTCGTCCCAGATGCCGACGCTTGTACTCATCACATCGCCGTAGCGCTGGATGCCTGCATTGCTTACCAGCACATTGAGAGTTCCATAGCGCTGTAAAACGGCATCCATCGCGTTCTTCACGTCCGCTTCCAGCGCTACATCGCAGCGGTGGAAGCTTGCCGTGTGTCCCGCATTTAGAAGCGCATCGACTGTTTCCTGCGCAGCTTCAATATTCCGGTCGAGAATGGCCACAGAAGCACCAAGCCCGCATAATTTCCGCGCGGTGGCGGCGCCAATTCCTGTCGCGCCCCCGGTAACAACAGCGACTTTTCCGTCGAACCGAATACTCATGGAGTCCGATAGGTCCGGATACTTTGCCACGGTCTTCAGGTTCTCAGGCACAATTTGCGCGCTTTGACTTTTATGAGGTGACATGGGCGTCATTATATTTCAAAGATGAAGTTGCACATACTTATGAATGAGTGCTTGGTGACGTCAAGCGGCACCTCGTGTGGAAGATAGGGAATGAATTTCAGCGCGGAGATGGGCGGGGGATGCAATAGCGTGTCGAAGATGTTCATGGCGAACACGGCAACCGCAGTCAACTCCACGAAGGCCGAACATGGGAAGGCCGAATATGGCAGCAGTTTGCAGGCGAAGTTCCAATACCCTTGTTTGACCTGAGATATCCCTACGAAGTGGGCGTCTCGGCGGCTTTTCCCTTTGTAATCTTTTTGTACGCGCATTGTGCATCTGGCTACGGCGCGGGAGAATGGCCTTAGGGCGTGTCTCCACGATGGCCGCGCCGCCGTCTCAAGTTCCCACAAACGGCCCCCGGTTCATCGCGAATGTCCGCCGGCAACAGTTCCACCCGGAGGTGGACCATGAACGCAGTGCACTCACGAAGAATGACCATTCATCCCAAAGGCGCGCAGGCGCGTGTTCTTTTCTCATCCGTTTTCGGACCGTATGCGCAGGATGATGAATTTGGCAGCCGCAGCATCAATCCCATGGAGCTGTATCACAACCAGGTGACGCGGATGCAGGGGTCCTTCTCGCTGCGGATGTTCCATCGCTCGTGGGGCATCATGATGATCCAGCACAACATCTCCGCCCCTTCCACAGTCCTCGATTTTCCCACCCGCGAGGCGTTCGCCGAGGAGCTGAAGATCAATCGCTACGACATCGTCGGGATATCCTCGATCATCGTGAACGTGGGCAAGGTGGCGGAGATGTGCCGCATGGTACGAGCGATCTCGCCGGATTCCGTGATCGTGGTCGGCGGTCACGTCGCCGCGATTCCGGACATCGAAAAAAGGATCGACGCCGACCACATCGCGCGCGGCGACGGTATCGCCTGGATGCGCGGTTTCCTGGGCGAGGACACCAGCGCGCCCATCCACCATCCGCACATCGTCTCGGGTTTCGATATGCGCACCATGGGGATCAAAGTGCCGGACTCGGCTTGCAGCACGGCGGCCACTATCATCCCGTCGGTGGGTTGTCCGCTGGGCTGCAACTTCTGTACGACATCGGCCTTCTTTGGGGGCAAAGGAAAGTTCCTCAACTTTTACAACACCGGCAAAGAGCTCTTCGATGTGATGTGCGAGATAGAGCGGTCGATGAAGGTGCGATCGTTCTTTATGATGGACGAGAATTTTCTGCTCCACCGCAAGCGTGCCATGGAACTGCTCGATCTGATGAAAGCCGAAGGCAAGGCCTGGGCGATGTACGTCTTTTCGTCGGCCAATGCCATCAGCAAGTACACGATGAAGGAGCTGGTCGAACTGGGGATCTCCTGGATCTGGATGGGGCTGGAATCGCCGCGCGCCGGATACGCCAAACTGCAAGGCTACGATACGCGCGCGCTCACCCGCGAGCTGCGCCAGCACGGAATCAAGCTGCTGGGTTCCACCATTATCGGTTTGGAGCACCACACGCCCGCCAACATCGAACAAGAGATCGAGCATGCCATCGCGCATGAGACGGACTTCCACCAGTTCATGCTCTATACGCCGGTGCCGGGCACCCCGCTCTATAAAGAGATGCAGGAAAAGGACCTGCTGCTGGATGTGAATCTCGCCGACATTCACGGGCAACACAAGTTCAACTTCCAGCACGCCGCCATTTCACGCGACGACTCGAATCGTTTCTTGAACCTGGCCTTTCTGCGCGACTTCCAGCGCAACGGTCCCAGCCTCTACCGAATCTGCCAGACCACGATGCAAGGCTGGATGCGGTACAAAAACGATGCCGATCCGCGGATTCGCGAGCGTTTCAAGTGGGAGGTCCGCTCCATCCAGACGGCTTACAGCGGTCTGTTGTGGGCGATGGAAAGACAACTCCGCAGCAGCAATGCAGCGGTGAGCGAGCAGATCTGCGCGTTGCGAAAGGACATCGAATGCGAGTTCGGCACCCTCACCCGCGCGATGACCTGGGTCCTTGGGCCGGTGGTTCTCTGGACCAGCCGTCGCGAACAAAAGCGTCTCGCCAAGGGCAAGACGTACGAACCGAAGACCATCGTCGAACATCGCAACTGGATGCGGGCCTGATACCAATTTGCCGTCAATAGTAGAGTAATCAAGCGACCTGACCGGAAATCCACGGGAAGGCTCTGGGCTATGGTTTCGAGTGTTTGTGGAAGTTTTTTTTGAAAGCTTCCGCCAGCGATGGGTCCTGCTTGGCGTGGTGAGGACGCGGAGTCAGTTTACGCCCTTGGTGACGATGCAGAAGACCGTAGATGTAGTCGATGGAGACCGCCTGTCCGAGCTTTTTCGAGAGTGCGGAAGAAAGCTGCATGGCGGTCAGTAGATCGCCGCTTTCGGCCTCTGCCGAGATGCTCGGCAAGGAAGGCGCATTCCTCCTCCAAAGTCATCAACCCCCAGCGTCTTCCGCCTCGCCTCTTGCGGTCGAGTCCGGAAGGGCCAAGCGAGTTAGACTCGGCGACCCGCTTCCAAACCGCCTGCGTGGAAACCGCCAGCAGATCGGCCA
>JAJYGR010000159.1 GCA_021790655.1 Acidobacteriota bacterium
TTTCTTCCGATCCTCTGCAAGTAATGGCTCACGCATCGAGCGGGTTAAAAAGAAAGATCCATCTTTGGCCGTCAATTCAATACTCCTCCTCCATTCCAAATTGTTCTGTGATCCCAGACACCTGTTGGATTCTCGCAGGATGCGTAAAATTACAGCTATGGCAAAAGAATGGACAAGCCTGCCATCCCTCAAGGCCGACTTAACGGAAACAGGCATTCCTTCTTTTCCGCTCTCTGGCAAGACAGCCCTGGTGACCGGCGGTTCACGGGGGATAGGCGCAAGCGTCGCTCGGCAACTTGCCGAATTTGGCGCAGACATTGCCATCAACTACCGTAGTAAAGCACCCCGCGCACAGAATGTCGCGCACGCAATTATGGCCCTGGGACGCAATGCGCTTCTTCTGCAAGGCGACATTACCAACCAAACGGATGTCACCTCGATGTTTGAACAACTGCAATCCGAGTGGGGGCGGCTCGACATCCTTGTCTTGAATGCCAGCGGCGGATTGGAGAAAGGCAAGTCGGCAGGCTATGCTATGGCCTTGAACCTCACAGCGCAGGTAAATCTGGTCATGGCAGCTTTTCCACTCATGCAACCCGGCAGTTGCATTGTGTTCGTTACGAGCCATTTGGCCCATTTTTATGGAGTGAAGCCAGTACATGACGGATATGGGCCAGTAGCAGCAAGTAAAAAAGCCGGCGAGGACGCACTCCGCAAGATGATTCCTGAGCTGTCGCGCCGAGGAATTCGACTTCTCGTTGTCAGCGGAGATCTCATCGAAGGCACCATCACTCCGAAGCTACTGCAACGGCAAAGTCCGGGCCTCATAGAAGAACGGAGGCGCGCATCTGGATCACTACCGGATGTCGAGGAATTCGCGGCTGCTATTGCACGTTGTGCAATCCCTAAAAAATTTGAGCCGGGTCACACAGTCTACGTGGGCAGTACAGAATGAATGAAACCCACGGAAGCGTCCGCCAGTGAGCCAACTACCTCGATCTTTCGCATGGGTACACTTTACGCCCGGCAACTCTCACTGGGACGTCAACCAGGTTTCACTGTCGTCATGGATTACGTGGAGGTTCTATACAGAAAAGCAGGCAAGAAGCAGCTATCCCGCTAGAAACAACTACTACAGAAAATTCATTTTGACGCAAAAAATATTGCACACTTTTCTTTACCGCTTCCGTCGATCATCCGTCCTATGCATGTACAGCCACGACTAGGCGACATTCTCGCCAATGCCATCACCCATGGGGTCGGCGCCGTATTCGCCCTGGCAGGCGCGGCATACCTCATCTACGCATCTACCTACGGAAACAGTTGGCTGATCGCTAGCTGCTCCATCTACGGCAGCACTTTGGTCCTCGTTTATATCTGCTCCACGCTCTACCATTCTCTGGTACGCACTCGGGCGCGTCGCGTCTTCCTCATCCTCGACCACTCGGCAATCTACCTGCTGATCGCCGGCACCTATACACCGTTCACATTAGTTTCGTTGCGTGGCCCTCTGGGCTGGTTTCTGTTCGGCACCGTATGGTCGCTCGCTATCGCCGGTGTCGTATTCAAGGGCCTTGCTGTCGAGCGGTTCGCTATAGCGTCCGCCACGATTTATCTCTGTATGGGTTGGCTCATCATCATTGCCATGCGCCCGCTACTTCATGCAATTTCCTGGCACGGGATTATTTGGATCGCTGCTGGCGGGCTGGCCTATACGCTTGGTATTTTGTTCTTCGCTTTCGATCGCATACCCTACTTCCATGCGCTGTGGCACTTGTGTGTGCTTGCAGGAAGCGTCGCGCACTATTTCGCCATACTGTTCTACGTTGTCCCGTCCCGTTTTTGAACGAACGAAGGCAATATCTGCACGGGTTACAAACAGTTTTCAACGGGCCATAGGACCACGGCAAATCATCGTAGCGACGTAGGTTGCTCCGAAGCCATGATCGATATCGACCGCATGATACGACACGCGGGGAAGTATTGCGCTAGAGCATTTTCACAAATAGCGTAAGGTTCGGGTGCCCCATCCTAGCGCAGCTAGTGTGGGATAGCGCAATGTCCGCATTACAGTAACGGTGAAAAATGCTCTAGGCGTTGCTGGGCGGCAGTAGAAGCCCGTGTGTCGGCGCGCGTGGCAAGCACGCTGACCCCGCTTTCCGCCATGCGCAGAATAATCTCCGCCAATTGTTCCGGGGTCTTGCCAGAGGCAAGGATGACCTATGGCAGTCCGGCGCGAAGCGGTCGATGGTGATCGAGTTTGGCGAAGCCGATGCCCTCAAAGGGAGATGGACGAGTCGAGCCGATGCCGACTCCGTCGAGACCACACCCTTTCGGAAAGATCGACACTATCTCAGTGAACACGTCGTTTGTCTATCGGCCTGTTTTAGGCCAATCGCCCGCAGAATGTATTCAGCGGGGCACCATGTTGTAAGGGCCGACTGAAACAGGTTGAGTCCCACGAAGAGGGTCAGCAGCAGCCAATAGTGGGAGACCCATTCGGTCAGTACCAAGGAAATCAGAACCATACTTCCCGCCAAAAGGCGGACTCCACGTTCAACGGTCATCGTTTTTTTCCTTTCACGCAGGATGCAGCGATCAGCATGCATCGTTCTTCTATTGACGATATTACCATATAGCGATATAGTCTCCTTATGGCATCTTTTCCTCAAAGCGAAAAAATGATCGAGATGGTTGCCCGCCGTTTCCGCATGCTTGGCGAACCCTACCGTTTGCGCCTGCTTCAGGTGCTCGAAGCCGGGGACAAAACTGTGGGCCAGCTGGTCATGGCGCTCGATGGCAACCAGCCAAACGTCTCTAAGCATCTACAGATGCTGCATGACTCTGGCCTTCTGAGCCGGCGTCGGAAAGGGACCTCAATCTACTACAGCATTGCAGACCCAATGGTTTTCAAGCTTTGTGTGCTCGTCTGTCGAAGCACGGCTGAAAAAGCCAGGGAAGAATTCGACGAGTTGAATGCGATACCAACCTCTTCGGAGCGAAGCAAGCAAACAGCTAAATCGCGAAAAAGCCGATTACAAGCTGTAAACGGCGCGTCGTAACAAAATAACTCCTCACCTCTGTGCACCGACTGTGAATCTCGTGAGAATACTGAAAAGAACCTGCGTATTTTTTTTCGCCGTAGCTGGAGTACTTCCGCTGTTCGGACAGGGCGCGGCCCCTGCGGTACTTTCCTTGGCCGATGCGATTGCCATGGCAGTAGCGTCGAATCCGCAAGTCGACGTCGCCAAGGCGAGGCAGCGGGAAGCAAATGCGGGTGTTCAGTCTGCGCGTTCTGCGCTGCTACCAAAAATTGGCGCATCGGAGACTTTCATCGACTCTACCGACCCAGTCTTCGCATTTGGAGCGCGTCTTCGACAGGGACGCTTCACAGCTGCCGATTTATCGCTGAACAACCTGAACTATCCTTCGCCCA